>CAYOPF010000005.1:0-43701 GCA_964405755.1 uncultured Chloroherpeton sp. | reverse complement strand
ATGACTTCAAGACATCGGATGTGTGTGTGCAAAGAAGATTCTTTGCCAGGTGGGGTCGAATGACAGAGTTTTGAGACGGCTTTTTCTTCTTTAGTTATTCAATTTATTTTATTTCATTTAATATGTGTGCAATATCACTTTCATTTGCAAGATATGGTATAGTAACTTTTAGATTAGGTTCAACTTCCATAGCACGGTTAATTGCATTGATTGCTCCTTGATTGCGAGCCCAACTACGACGAGAAATGCCATTATTAACATCCCAATGTAACATCGACTTCAATCTGCGTTCACTATCGGCAGTACCATCAATTACCATCCCAAATCCACCATTAATAACTTCGCCCCAACCTACTCCACCGCCATTATGCAAGCTTATCCAAGTTGCTCCGCGGAAAGCATCGCCGACAAAATTCTGAACCGCCATATCAGCAGTAAATTGAGAACCGTCGTAAATGTTAGCTGTTTCGCGGTAGGGAGAATCCGTTCCCGATACATCGTGGTGATCGCGCCCAAGCACTATTGGTGCAGAAATCTCGCCATTTGCAATAGCATCGTTGAATGCTTTTGCAATCTTTATTCGTCCTTCGGCATCGGCATAAAGTATGCGTGCTTGCGAGCCCACAACCATCTTATTTTTCCCTGCTTCTTTTATCCATTTTAAGTTATCTTCGAGTTGTTGCTTTATTTCCATAGGACATTCTTTCAGCATATTCTCAATTATTTTTTGGGCAATCTTATCTGTTACGTCGAGATCTTTTAGATTTCCTGAAGTACAAACCCAACGGAACGGACCAAAGCCATAATCAAAGCAAATTGGTCCCATAATGTTTTCAACATAAGATGGATATTTAAACTTATCACCATCCAATATATTTGCACCAGCTCGCTTAGATTCCAACAAAAAGGCATTGCCATAATCCCAAAAATATAGTCCCTTACTTGCCAATTGATTGATGGCATCAACTTGGCGGATTAAAGAATTCTGAACATACTTAATGAATTCCTCGGGTTTGAGAGCTATCATTTCATTTGCTTGTTCGTAAGTTAAGCCTACTGGGTAATAACCCCCTGAATAAGGATTGTGAAGTGAAGTTTGATCAGAGCCTAATTCGATATTAAAATCAGATTTTACTATTCGTTCCCATAAATCAACTACATTACCTAAAAATCCTATTGAAACAGCTTCTTTGTTCCGTCGTGCTTGTTCTGCTCGGATTAAAAGTTTATCTATATCATCATAATATTCTGAAAGCCAGCCTTGTTCATATCTTTTTATTAATGCTTTTGGATTAATTTCTGCTATAATTCCTACTGCACCGGCAATAACAGAAGCTTTTGCTTGAGCACCCGACATACCTCCCAAACCTGATGTGAGAAATACCTTTCCTTCGAGTGTTTCGCCTGTTCTCAAACGCTCTGCATTCATTAATGTAATGGTAGTTCCATGAACTATCCCTTGTGGACCAATATACATAAAGGAACCAGCTGTCATTTGACCATATTGGGTCACTCCCAATGCATTAAATTTTTCGTACAATTCTTTGGAACTATAATTTGGAATCATCATTCCATTTGTAACAACAACACGAGGAGCATCGGGGTACGATGGATATAACCCCGGAATACATTGCTAATGTTTGATATTCGGTCATTTCTGCTAAGTACTTCATGGTTAAGCGGTATTGTGCCCAATTTTGAAAAATTGCACCATTACCACCATAAGTAATTAATTCATAGGGATGTTGAGCAATTGCAAAATCCAAGTTATTTTGAATCATTAACATTATTGCTGCCGCTTGATGCGTTTTCGCGGGATAATCGTCAATCGGTCGTGCATATATTGGATGCTTTGGTCGTAATCGATACATATAAATGCGACCATATTCATTTAATTCCTTTGCAAATTCTCCTGCCCAGAATTGATGTGTCTCGGGAGGAAAGTATCGTAATGCATTTTTGATGGCAAGAATTTTTTCCTGATATTTTAAAACCACTTTTCTTTTAGGTGCACGGTTAATGTTTTCCTCGAAAACGGGCATTTCAGGGATATAATTAGGAATTCCTTCTAAAATTTCGTCTTTAAAACTGATGTTGCTCATATAATTCAATTTTTAATTTTTAGATTGAATTTCAATTTTATCAATTTCTTCTTCGGATAAATTATTATTTTTCGTTAATTCATAAAACTGTTCCCAGGTAAATAAACCTGCATCGTGACCATCGCCCCAGAATGGTTGTAAACCATAATTCCCTACTGGTTTTAGGTCCTTTAATTCATACTTTCCAGGTTTAAATGTATTTAATGATGGCATAGATACTCTTTTCTTTCCATCAATGCTTGGGAATTCTTCCCCAGCACATTCAGCACAAGGGCAATTATTACGCACAACTTGTAATTTAATTCTGTATGATTCATCATTACCCCAATCAACCTGAAGGTAATATGATTTGGGTCGAGATATTTTTTTTGGTAAATTCATTTTTGTTCCTTTAAATAGTTCATTATAAGTTCGGGATAATTAGTACCAACACCTTGAACTCTGAAGTCCAAGGCTTTTTTAAGTAAATTTATGCTATCTACATCATAAACTCCAATTGGGATTTTATTGATTTTTGCGTCGTTGTTTAATTGATCGTCCAACTCGTGGATGGAACATATAACCGCATCACACTTTGTTAAATATTGCAAATCTGATGGCATTAAATTTGAGTTAGGTATCTTAATAGCCGCAATGTTGACTTTTGGATTAATATTATTGATTATCTTCAACAAATTATAATCAAATGACACAATTATTGATTTATCGATGTAGTGATAATTTTCAATGCTTTGTAGCACATTTTCAACAAAATTTTCTGGTTCTTTCGAAAATGGTTTCATTTCCAAAACTAAATAGGATTTGTTTTGTATTAAATCAAGTACTTGATCGAGAGTAGGAATTTGCTGTCCAGTATATTTTTGGTCGAACCATGAACCAACTTCGATATTTAATAGTTCTGAATAAGTGCTTTCGGAAATTAGTTTATCCGATTTTGAAGTTCTTCCGAGATTGTCATCGTGAATTGCTACTACGTAGTCGTCTTTTGTAATATGAACATCAACTTCGATGGCAGGAATTCCAGTGTCTATTGCTCTTTGATAAGCTGCCAGTGTATTTTCGGGAGCATTCTCAGAGTCACCCCGATGAGCTACGGGAATAAATCTATGTTTAAGGTAATATTTTGTTAATGTCAGCATCGATTCTTTATGTAAAAGTTCAAAATTAACTACAATTCAGATACTGGTGTATTCTCCATTGTGGTAGTTGGTAGTTCAACAAAAAAAATTGTTCCTAATTCGTCGTTGGATTTGAAATACACTTTTCCTTTTAAGTAATTTTCAGTCAATAATTTCACACTATAAGTACCTAATCCACGACCTGCTCCTTTTGTGGAGAAAGATCGTTGGAATAATTGCAACTGAACCTCCAATGGAATTACTAATGAATTTTTAACCCAGAATATTATTTTATTTTCTTCTTGGTTTGCACCTAAGATTACTGCTTCGCCTTCCCTAATTGCCTCTAATGCATTTTTAGTTAAATTGCCGATAATTCTTTTTAGCAATGTATTATCGGTAAAAAAAGTTTTATCAATGGAGTCCGATGAAACTTCTACACTTTTTTCTTGAGCCACTATATGTTTGGAATATATATTCTTTACAGAATGCAAAGCATCAATTGTATTGACTGGAGAGAAGGAAGTAGTTAAATTCCCGTTTTCGGCTTGAATCAAGATTTTCTGAGCTTGAATCTCATCCATAAGTGCAGCAGCTACATCAAAGATCATATCTTTAAATTCGTGTATTTCTTCAGGATTTTCTTTAATTACCTGACTAATACCAAGTAAACCTCCGGCAGTATTGATAATATCGTGAAAGAATATTCTCTCCAGGGCATCCTTGCGTTTCTCTCCACTAATATCTTGCATAGCAAAGATTGAATACTTGTCCCCATTATACTCATAAGGAGTAGCCCAGACTTTTAAATCGTAGGGATTATTGTTAAAGTCGATTATTCTGCATTCTTCGATACTAACAAAACCATCCAAACTTTTCTGTATTGCATTTACGGCACCACATTTTGAACAAAATATCGTGGTTCCGCACCCTCCTGGATTTGTTCTACTATGTTGGCAATTTAATAATTCACCAGGACGCAAACCTAATACATCGTCAATAGAATCTTTTTGTAGTAATTCATAAAGTCTTCGGTTAGCATATACTACCTGTCTTTTATCGTTGAGAATAAGCAAAATATTCGGAATCGAATCAGTCAATTTCTTTGCCTCTGGAAGATTCATCAACTGATAATACCTGTCTTGAATAATATTAATCGAGTCTCTTTCAGCTGGTGCAAAATCTGTAAATAATAAATTTTCTCTCATCTTTCACCTAAACAAATTTTTCATATTGATAATGTTATCCTGTATATTTCCCGAAAATATTCCGGAACCACTTACCAAAATATTTGCTCCTGCATTTGCAATTTGTAAGGCATTATCAATTTTCAAGCCTCCATCAACCTCGATTTCGATTTGTGTAAGATTATTTTTTATTAAAAATTCATTTAACAAATCTATTCTTCGGTAATAATTGGTAATAAATTCCTGGCCACCAAAACCGGGATTAACAGTCATTATTAATATAAAATCACAGTACTCGGCTGCTGCATAAGCATAATCGAGTGGTGTGAGTGGATTTAACGCGATTCCTGCTTTTTTACCAAATGATTTGATTAACATTAACGAACGATGAATATGAGCAACAGCTTCGCAATGGAAGGAAATATAATCACTTCCATATTCAGCAAATTTAGGGATCAGGGAATCGGGATTTTCTACCATTAAGTGAGTTGAAATTGGCAAGTTCGTAATTTTTCGGATATGTTGTAGAATTAATGGACCAAAAGTTAAATTTGGTACGAAATGGTTGTCCATAATGTCCAAATGCAACATATCCGCACCACCAAGTTGGCATTGCTCAATATCTGCCTGCAAGTTTGTAAAATTGGCAGATAATAAAGAGGGTACTATTTTAATTTGTTTTTTCACTATTTTTATTTTTATTTGTTTGTTCTTGTTTTTGAGGACGAGAAAGTTTGTATAATCTTTGCAAAGAGCATACAACTTTCGAAAACAAAGTTCCTTCCGGATAATTACCTTCGCTGTCCAATTCGCCAGCTTCCATACCAAAAAGTAATGGAACAGCATCTTCAACTCGTTTAACAGAATAAATCTTGAATTTACCTAATTTCACATCTTCTATTATATCGTTATCAAGCATTAAATCCTTAACATTCTGTTCGGGTATTATGCAACCTTGATTTCCAGTAAATCCCTTGCTTTTGCAAATATCCCAGAATCCACGTATTTTTTCGTTAACTCCACCAATCGGTTGTGCGTCTCCTTTTTGGTTCATCGAGCCAGTTATTGCAAAAGATTGATTGATTGGACATTTTGCTATACCTGATAGAAGCACATATATTTCTGCTAACGAGGCACTGTCGCCATCTATTCCTCCATAGGATTGTTCAAAGGCAATTGTGGACGACAATGATAATGGGAATTTTTGAGCAAATTTTTCACGTAAAAATCCTGAGATTATTAGTATAGCTTTATTATGAATTGCTCCACTCATCTGGGCTTCTCTTTCGATGTTGATTATTCCTGCATTGCCCACGCTAACAGTGGATGTGATTCTTGCAGGTTTACCAAATGAATAAATCCCGTCATTATAAATTGTTAATCCATTAATCTGGCCTATTCGCTCTCCCGAAGTCGAAACCATTATAACGTCGTCTAAAATCTCATTTTTAATTTTTTCGTCCAACATATTATTACGATATCGGCGTATAACTAATGCTTTTTGGATTGCATCGCCATTAATTAATTTTTTATTATTATCGGAATAATACGAAGCTTCACGAACCAAATCCGCTAAATCAGAGAATTTCAAGGATAATTTTTCCTGAGAACCTGCAAATTCAGCAGACCATTCCACTATTCGTGCAACTCCATCTGGAGTTAAGTGAGGAAGATTTTCATCCCTGCAAATCTTAGAAATGAATTTTACATAATTAGATATTAATTCTTCATTCTTTTTAGTGTAATAATCAAACTGAGCATTGATTTTGAAAATTTTCTTAAATCCTTTTTCATACTCATACAGTAAATGATATAGGGTTTGCCCTCCAATTATAATAATTTTAACATTGATATCGATCGGTTCTGGTTTAAGATATGATTGTGAAATTTGGAAGTACACATCTACTGGTTGAATTTCTAATTTTTTGTAAAGTAATACTCTTTTTAGTGCTTGCCAAACACCTGGCTCCATAAACAAATCATCGGCATTAACAATTAGATAACCTTGATCGGCACGCAACAAAGCACCTGCTTTTATTTTACTGAAATCTGTTTTCCAAAAACCTCTTTTATCATAGGTTTTTTCGATTGTTCCAAATAAGTTTGAATATGAAGGAGTGGTTTCGATTATTATAGGAGGCGATTTTGTTTCGGAATTATCCAAAATCACATTCACAGCAAATACAGCAAAGACATCATTTTCAACTTGATTATCGTCGTTTACAGGTAACGGATTGTCGTTAGTTTTAATAATTAATGCCAAATTCTTCAAAATATATTCTTTTGCAGATTCGATATAACTCTTAATTGTTTCGTTTTTGAAATTCTCTTCAATCTCATTGAATGTAGTATCTATTACAACCGAAGATGTTGTTTTATCCAATTCGGTTAAACTTGCTTTCATTTCTTGAAGCATCTTGAAGCTTTGCCTTGATAAATTAAAAATTTCAGCATGAAATTTTTGATAATTTTGATAAAATTCTTGTGCTTGTTTTTTTGTAATCTTCTTTTCTGCAACCAATTGTTCAACTTGACTTATATGAGTGGGTTGTCCATCAATTACAGGAAAAACATCCTGAATCATTATTCCTTGTTCATTTTCGTAATTACCTCTAACCAAATTGTAGAGTTGAATTGTCTCATCAAATTTGGATAAAAATTCATTTTCTTTTTGCTGATAACTTTCGAATATTTTTCGTTTTGCATTCTGATAATCATCTTCTTCAAAAAGCTTAGGTAAACGCTTTTTAAGGTAATTTACTGCGTCATCCATAGCTTTTGCCAACTTTTTACCTTCGCCTTGTGGCAATCTAATCAAAATTGGCTTATCGGGGTCCGAAAAGTTATTCACATAACAATAGTCAAAGAAAGTATTGGAATAGCCTTCCACTTGCTCCAATATGGCTTTTACTGTGGATAATCTTCCTGTTCCTGCTAAACCAGTAACAAAAATATTAAAACCCTTGGCTGATACCTTTGCACCAATTTTGATAGATTCAATTGCTCGGGGCTGTCCTACAATTTCGTCTAATGTATCTACCTCTGCTGTACTTTTAAACTTAAAAATATCAGTGGGACAAACCCAGCGTAATTCGCTGGGTTCGAGCTCTCTGTATGATTCTGTTAATTTTTTTGTAACTACTTCTGGGGTGTTTTTACTTTTCTTTTTCATTATATTTTGTATTTTAATTTTGTTATATTCAACAGATTACTAAACTAACAAAAACATATTGATTGTGTTTCTTTATTTCTAATTTTTTTAAATTTTTACATTAAAACCTATAAATGCTGTTCGTCCATCCATAGGTAATCCCCACTGCGATAACCTATATTCATCAGATATGTTATTTATCCGAGTAAATATTTCGGCAATCATAATATTATTAATCGTAAATGAATAGGATAACCGTATATTGAAAATCAAGCTAGGATCAATTTCAACAAACTTACTGCCATCAATTGGGTCCGAATCAAATTGTTTGCCAGTATATTCGATTTCTATTTGTGGTTTTAATCCGAAATCAAACTTATATGATCCAATAAATCCTGCAAGAATATCCGGCTTTTGAACTAAATGTTCAATGTCTTTACCACCTGATTTTGCTTTGATATCCATATATGTAAAAAATGCAGATAAATCGAGCATCTTGATAGGAGTGTAGGTAAAATTTAGATCAATCCCTGTAATTGTTGCTTCAGAGTAATTTACACGCATTCTCCTTCGTAATGAATCCTGTTCTTTAGTCAGACGAATTCTTTCTATCAAATCAGTATATTTGTTGTAGAAAAATCCAACATTCCCGCTAATTCTATCTGTTGCAATTGTGGCTCCAATTTCTGTCAAAATGCCTTTTTCGGGTTTTAAATCAGGATTAGTTTTAAAGGAGTTCAAGGCACCATCGTATTGTTCTCTCATCGATGGGAAACGTATCCGTTGGCTGCCACTTAGATATACCGATAGAAGGTCCAATATATTATATCTGAAAGTTGTAAAAGCACTGAAATCGCTCTGGTTTGATCCTTCGGCTTCTACGAACACTCCAGTTTTTGGGGTAGAATTGTAGTCATATCCTATTCCTGCATTTATATCCAAGTCTGAGATCAGACCACGGTATTCCAAACCCGAGCTAATAGTATTTTGGGTGTAAATATCATTTGGAGTAAGGTTTATGTGTTGCTTGTGCTCTGTTGTAAATCCATTGAAAATCGCAGAAATTAAATGGTTATTGGAGATAACATAAATTAAGGATAGCCGACTACCAATTATATTATCATTGTCGAACTGACTTTCGTTAATTTCCTTGTAATCGAAGTTCTTATATGAATCAATTTGTTGGGAAAAATCATCATACCATATGTTTGCTTTTAAATTCAAATTATCGAGTAAATTGAATTCTCCATTGAAGTTTATCATCAATCTATCTCGCTTTGGATAACGCCAATATCGAACTCCCGTACCGGTAAAGGTTTCGGGAGCGACTCCCTTTTCCTGAGTCGTGTATGATAGAGAAAGTCCTACTTTTCCAATGTTGTCGATATGATATTCCCCGCGGATAAAAGTATTCAACCTATTAAAATCTGTATTGGTTCTAATTGCTGAGTTTTGCCTTTGGTTATCCAAATTCTCTGGTGCATTACCCGACATTACGAATCCATCGGACTTTACATAGGAGACATTTGTAATGTAATTAAAATTTCCTGTCTTTCCGTCGTGCAAAATTGAATAGGATTGAGTGTTGCCATCTCCAAATGAAAATTTGAAAGACAATCCGTACCCCTCACTTCCTCTTTCCAATGTGGTTAAGGAAACTGCTCCTCCCATAACATTAGGACCATAAAACATTGAATTTGCCGACTTATTCACTCGAATGCTACCTATTATATCGGTTGGTACAAAGCTTAAATCCAATCTGTTGTCCCAAGGAATATTCATCGATGCTCCATCCAAAAATAAACCTAACTGACGCTCTCCTGCTCCTCGCAAGAATAACATGCTTTCCCCACGTGAATTTGTTCTTATCACGCCCGATGGAATATATTGCTGTAAGCTGGAAAAAGATAGTAAATCAGCATTTTGAATCTGATAGTGTGGAACCATTATTTGAGATGCCCGTATAAGTCTGTTTGTATTGATTTTTTCGTTTACAACTTCGATCTCACCTAATTTATAGGTTTTTAAAGTATCAATTTCTGCTTTATTGGCAAAAATTGTGAGTGGAAATATAAAAATTAAAAATTTTATTGAGAATTTCATTTTTTAATCCTTTTTTGTTTAGTTATTTGTTAACATAAAATTAATTAGAGTAATTATTAAATCTCCAAAAAATTCATTTTTTTGTATTGATTATTTCAATAGTCAATATTTGTTAAAAATTAATTGTATCTATAGATTACAACTCAATAATCTAAATTCATTACTTTCAAAATGAGTAATAAGAATAGTTTTTGATATTTTTACAATTAAAATAATTTGGGTGGGGGTAAATTTACTTCAATTTCGCGAAATATTGTATGAATATTATTTGGCAATATCATCATTAATTCAATTGTATATGCCAGGCAATTCAATTTATTTTCGGGAAAATAATCGATAAATTGTATAATTTTATTCTTCAATATAGGTAAGAAAGGCGTTAATAATCCCGAATTCATAGATATATTCAACATTGAAGAGATTTGTAGCATCTCCTTCAAATCGAGATAGCATACATAGCTAATACTATCTTTGGTTTCCGTTTTATGGACAATATCATACATTTGATTATTAAATCGGAATTCATCATTTCTGATGAATTGAAGATGTATACTTTTTTTTCTTAGATCAGTTTTCGAAAAAGCTAATGTAATTAAATGGTTTTTCTTCACTTCTGATTTCAGTTCTCTCCGTATTTGGTTTTTCCATTTAAGTTGCCAAATACTTAGATACAATGGACGAAATGTATCGATAAGCACAATTGAAATAAACAATAATATAATTACACTCTTTTTCAAGAAATCTTAATAGTCAAAAAATAACAGACGAAAATACTATACAATATTGCACTATCAAACACTTTGGGTGGGATTCTAATACAAATTTTTATTATAATCAGCACAAGTTTATAACCAAATCGGCTACTTGGTGCACTAGTTAACTGAAGACTCAACATTTTACATTTTTTTGACATATTCTTTACTTTACTATTAAATTTTTCTTTTTCCAAAGAATTAGTTTTGAAATAAAATAAAAGAGGAAAAGTTATGAAATGTGATTGTTTATTTATATCAGACTCGTTGAATCTTGAACACGTCAGCAGTTCAATAGTTTCCAACAGATTCAGAGGTTCGGAAGACTTTAATGAACCTATGTTTCTCAGATATCAGGATTATTCAAGTGGTTGTTTGATTCCTATAAATTCATTTGCTAACGACTGCATTTCCAAAGCGGGTATAATTAAGGCAAGAAAGCAATTTTTGTCGGCTTTGGAGTATGCTGTTGATGAATTTGATGTTAAAATTGTACTTTTAGCGGCATCGACCAAACGCCTGTTTGGAAAGCATATTGAATTAAAAGTAAGCAATGATGGCCTACTCGTCGATTCGGGCTTTACACTAAGTGAGTTGTTCCCAAACATCATTTTCACCAACGGTGATAATGGCACTGCTTTAATTCTGAACCAGGAGATAGATTTCATTATCGAAAAGGCTGGTATAGCATCCAAAAACAATTCTCTGCTTATCAATGGGCTTGGCTTGCTTGGTCTGGATTCCCTTGAACACATTTTCGAAAAAAACTTAAATAACGAGCAAATCATTGTTTGCAGCAATCATACCAAAGATCTTCACGAATTGCTTTTGGATAGGAATATAAGGATATTCCCCAATATGTCCGCGATTAACCATAATGAAACAACAAAAATTACTGGAATAGTTAATTGTACTCACAATCCTGCAAGCTTGATATCTGCTGAAAATTTAAGAAATATCCAAAACGGTCAACCAATTTATGTAGTGGACGTAGCTGTTCCTTATGGTTTTCCAGAAGAAGAGTTTAAGAAATGTCGTAATGTCTATCGTCAGGATGGTGGCAATGCATTTATCGAAAATGGTCTGGAATTTTACTTCAATCCTCAATTATGTGGGTTAGTGGACAATGTACTTTATGGTTGTTTTGCCGAAACGCTTTCAATTTCTGCGTTTTTGAATGATTATCCAGAAGAGATTGATAACATTAGATCTCTGGATTTATTAAATGTAAATAAAGCAACAAAGATTTTCGTTAAGAAGCTTTTTGAAAATTATGGAATAGGAATCGCAAAAAATCCACTTTCGTACAAAAGATGTTTAAGCTAGGGAGTAAATACGTAATAACATTATGTAAAAAATGATTTTAAAAGATATTGTTTTAAATTTTTAGTCAAAAAGTGAAGATTGTCCCATTTTTTTAAGTCGCCAACTGTCATGCCCCACTCGCTCCGCAATATCTTCTAATACACTAAGAATTGTCTGATTTTCTGGTGTCGTCCCGTTTTTTAAAAGAGGTAAAATGGCTAATACTATTTCGTCAAAATGTGGACTTTTATTCTCTCTTTCCATTCGTCTCAAATAGCTGATTAAATAATATTTTATGCGAAGCCTTACATCTATGTGAGTTGCGAATTTTGTGTTTTTCCTTATTGTAAAATTCTCGGTTGTGTTGTCATAGTCAAACTTATCAAGTAGGATTGGTGTCAAGTCGGTATATTCTTTTTTAAGTAAGTCTAAGAAGCCAAGTTCTAAACCTTTAATAATTAGTTCGTCATTGATTTGTTCTAATGTCGCACCGTTGTATTTGGCAATAATTCCTTCTATAGTTTGCATTACAATTTCAGCAATGTCCATACCCAAATTGGCTTTCATAATTGCTCTTGGATTACGAACCTTACGGAAATTGATGATTAATTGACCTGATAGTACAGTAAAAGGATTTTGTCTTTTCTTAAAACTTGTTTGACCGTTTTTTTGTGCAACAGCACCTGCATATTCAAAACCACAACTTTCTGCTGTGTCAATGATTAAGTGCCAAAATTCAGGGTCTTTATGAGCAAAGACAAAAGAAAGCCAACGGTCATATTTAAGCACACGATACATTTCTTTAATGCTTTGTGCCATTAATTGGTTGTATTCATCTTTGCTTTTATCGTGTTCTCCCCCTTCTATTGCTTCGTCTTTAAAGTCTTGTTCAGTTACTTCTAAGTCAAGCCAAGCGTTCCACATTGCAGATAAATCCAAATAAGGAATTTTCTTTCCGTATGGTGGGTCAGTATAAATGTAGTCAACAGTTTCTTTAGGAATAAATTTCAAATTTGTTGCAGTGCCTTTAACAATTTGTGCATTTGAAATAGTTTTATCGTTAATGAAATATTCCATTTCTTTTTTTGCATCTCTAATTTTCTCAAAACGAAGTTTAAAATATTTCATTACATCTACATCAACTGGCTCAGGAGCAAGTCTGTAACGATAATACCTAAATGCACTTGCATCACCTTGTCCGTCTTTAGTTGCGATTTTAGAAGTATGATAAGTTAAGTTAACTTTTGTGACAAGTCCTGAAAACATGAGAAGTAATGAGTTACGAATATCTTCATTTGTCTGCTTTAATATAATTGATTTAAGAAGTCCTAATTGAGCAGTTTGTTTATCACTAAACAACTGGTCAACTGTTGACACATCAGATCCTTTCGGTAAGGGAAGTGTTTTTGGACCTGAGTATTTCTTTCGTGCTTTTTTTATTTCATCTTCCGTTTTTGGTTCTTTCTTTACATACTCTTCTTTTACTTCGTTAAACGCTTGGGTTAACTCAGCTTGTTTTACTGGTGCAATAAGCGACTGTACCAAAAAAACAGCCATTGGATTTAAGTCAATATTTATTGCGCTTCTGCCATTCATTAGTGCTTCTACCGCTGTAATGCCACTACCACCAAACGGGTCAAGAACTAAATCTCCTGGTTTGCTAAAATTTTTAATGTACTCTGCAACAACATTCCAAGTTTGTTTTGTGAAATAACCGTGAACACCAAAGTGCCGCCTTGCGGCACGTTTCTTTACTGGTATTTCTTCAAGTAGTGGTCTATTGTTGTAATCAAATCCTGTTTTATATGCTGTTTTGGGTTCATAGACAAAGTTTTTCCCAACTTGAAAACTCGTTGGTGCAAGCAATAGCTTTAATTCTTCCCAATTGGCTTCAATATTTTCTAATTCAAAAAATAGAATAGGTTTGTCGGTGTCGGCTGTTCGATATACTGAAAACTCTAATCCATTACAAAGAGTGAAGTAATTGCTTCTTATTTCGGGGTGTGTTGCGTAACTATAAACTTGTTCAACATTGTCGTCATTTATTATTTTTTGATTTGGTGCTTTTGCATCTAAAACCCAAGCAAAATTATTTTCAACTTTTAGGGCATAGTCAGGGACAAGGTTAATAGGTCTTTTTTTACTACCAATTTTTAAAAATGGGTGTTGTAGAGTCTTGCTACGAACTATGTTTTCTTGGGTGTAACCAAGATCCTTTAAGATTGGAAGTATTATTACTTCTCTAACACTGTCTTCTTTAAAGTCAGGGTCGTTGGCTATAGTTTTAAAATCAAGCTTCCCAAATAATTTCTCTTTCGATATTTTTTCCTTTATCATGGTAGTAAGTTTCACATAATTTAACTATTTGCTGTTTTCAGCTTTTCAAATGCAATAATATTTATTATTTTTCAATAAATGATATACAAAAATACTAAAATTAATTATTCACCTTATCGTCTTACAAAAATAAATCCTCCAAAACCGGAGGATTTTGTGTGCTAAATTTTATTCATTTTATAAATTGAAAAGTGCACCATTCTTGCGAATTACATCCTTTGCAATTACTAATCGTTGGATTTCGTTTGTACCTTCGAAAATACGGTTGATACGTGAATCGCGATAGTAGCGCTCGATTGGCATCTCGCGGGAATATCCCATACCTGCATGGATTTGCATTGCCAAATCAACCAGTTTATCCAAACTATCCGAAGCATATAGCTTAATTATCCCAGCTTGTGCCTGAGTCATTTTGCCCAAATCATACAAAGTTGCAGTTCGGTATAGCATCGATTCCAATGCATAAACCATAACTGCCATATCTGCCAACATAAATTCAACTGCCTGGAAGTTCGCAATTGGTTCGCCGAATTGGTAACGAGTTTTTGAGTAATTTGTAGATAGTTCCAGCAATTCTTTCATTTGCCCTAAGCAAGCAGCACCTAGTCCCAATCGTCCAGCGTTAAGCACCTTCATGGCAATTGGAAAACCATATCCTTCCTTACCAATTATATTCATTTTTGGTACGCGGACATTCTCAAATTTTAATGTAGAAGTTTTGCTACCACGGATACCCATTTTCTTTTCTGGGGCACCAGTGGAATAGCCCTCCATTCCTTTTTCGACAACAAAAGCACTTATTCCTTTTTTAGTACGTGCATAAACTGAAACAACATCGGCAAAAGGACCATTGGTAATCCATTGTTTTTCACCATTAATCACCCAATAATCACCATCTTCTTCGGCAACTGTCTTTAGATTGAAAGCATCGGAACCTGCGCCTTGCTCGGTCAATCCAAATGCAGCAATTTTTTCGCCTGAAGTGAGTGCTGGAAGGTATTTTTGCTTCAATTCTTCACTACCACCCAAATAAATGGAATTGGTACCAATCGACACGTGTGCTCCAATAAATGTTGCTGTCGATGCACATGCTCTGCCGACTTCTTCTTGAATAATGCAATATCCTACTTCTCCGAAATCGCTTCCACCATATTCAGATGGGAAAGCAGCTCCAAGCAAACCCAATTCACCAATTTTTTGCCTTATATGGTCTGGAATTTCCTCGTTTTCATCAATTTGAGCGGCAATTGGCTTCAACTCGTTATTTACGAAATCGCGAACCATTTCGCGAAGCATTTTTTGTTCTTCTGTAAAGGTTAATTCAAACATATTTATTTATTTTTTAATTAAACAGATTCAATAAAATTAAGAATACTTTCGCCGCCATCCACTTTGATAGTGGCTCCAGTAATCCAGTAAAATTTTTCATCTACCAATAGAGACACAGCTTTGGCCACATCTTGCGGAACAGTATTTCTTTGGAATGGATTGTGTTGTCTTGCGTGTTGCAACATTTTCTCGAAACCGGGAATTTTTGCAGCAGCTGGAGTATCGGTCAATCCAGCCATAATAGCATTTGCAGTAATTTTATAAGGAGCCAACTCTACTGCAATCTGACGAATGTATGCTTCCAATGCAGCTTTGGCAGCGGACACTGCACCATAACTTATAATAGCTCTTTCCGAACCAATACTCGACATAGCAAAAATACGGGAATTCTCGGCCAGCAAACTGTTTCTGAACAAATCCTGAACCCAATAAACAAGTGAGTTAGCCATTACGTCCATCGTCATTTCCACTTGCTTTTTCTGTAGCATTTCCTTTTGTTCTGTCGAGAAAAATGGCCCAATAGCACCAAAAGCAAGCGAGTGAATCACGACCCTGAGAACGTGGCTAGAATCTGTTTCTTGCTTTTTCTTAATGAATTCGATTATTTCGTTTCGATTTTTATCGTCGGCTGCATTAACATTAAAGAAGATAGCTTCCACTCCGATAGTTTCAAGCACTTGCCTGAATTGTTCAGCTTTTTCGCGATTTGAACCCATATCGAGGTGAACGCCGTATATATTATACCCGGATTTGGCTAATTCCAGGGCCGTTTCCTTTCCAAATCCACTAGAACAACCTAATACGATAGCCCATAGTTTTCTGTCGGCAATTATTGATTTTTCCATTATAACCTTATTACATGAATTTGATTCATAAAGAAATACTAAATTAACAATTTTTATTAAATATTGTTAGACAATCTAAAAATATGAATTGGAATTAATAAAAAATGGCTGATTAATGTCAGCCATTTTTCTACTAACTTAGAAAAGTTGTTTATGCAACATGAAGAATGCAATCAACAGGACATACCGCAACACATTGTGGTTCGTCGAAATGACCTTTGCAATCCACGCATACTGATTCGTCGATTACATAAATATCATCGCCTTCAGAAATAGCGTTTACTGGACATTCTGGGACGCATGCTCCACAATTGATACAATCTTCGTTAATTCTGTGTGCCATATATTTCTCCGAAAAATAAGTAAAACAATTTATACAAAATTACAAATAATTTTCTAAAAGAATACCTCAATACAATGATTTTTTGGTCTTTTTTTATTTGATTGGCCTAATTTATTAATTAGGCATTCTTTTGATACGATTGACAAATAATTTCAAACTTAGAAAGTGCTTTAATGCAATCATAAATTTATGTACGCTTGAAACCTTAATGTGTTTTTTTAATACATTGTATTCATTTAATTCAATTTTTTCGAGTAACCTAAAATAAATTTCATCCATTATACCGGCTGCCAACATGCTTTTTCGTTCATCTGGACGCAAAAGCAATCGTGCTTGATGGAAATAATGCTTTGCTCTTTGAGATTCGAATTGCATCAACTCTACAAAACTGTCGTTATATTCTTCGTGTAATATTTCGTCCACTGAATAACCGTGCTGACGGATATCCTTGAGAGGAAGATAAATGTATCCGCGATCTTTGTCGGTCTTGATATCCCTTAGAATATTAGTTAATTGCAAAGCATAACCAAGATTAATTGCATACTCGCGAGTAGTATCGTACCTATACCCCAATATTTCGATTACTATCAATCCCACTACACTTGCAACTTCGAACATATATTCCTTTAAATCTTCGAAGGTCTCGTACCTGTTTTGTGTTAGATCCCTTCGGAAACCGTTAAACATAAATTCAAAGTACTGATGCGGAATAGAAAATCTTTTAACTACATAACGTAATGGTGTCAAATATGTCGAAATATTTTTTGAATCATCATATACATCTATTATTATTGAATTCCAACGATTAATGCGTTCTAGTTTCTTTTTTAGTAGCTCTCTGTCGTTATAAACAATAAAAAAGTGATCTATATCCACAATGTTATCAATATAACTAAGTAAATTATATATAGTAAATATTGCATTACGCTTTTCTATTGGAAGAAATTTAAACGACCATTCAAAATTTGAATTTGGCAAGGATGGAGCTGGCTCTTGCTCGAATGCTGCTAGATTATATGGTGTTAATATTTCCATTTGTAAATTGTAAATATAATTTTTAAATAATCAAATTTATTTAATTTTGGCCGTATAGCAAATAAATTGATCCCCATTTTCCTCTCTTTTTGCAACATGATTTTTGCTGCTTTGATAATTACGATTACCTCTGTTTTCAATTGCTTTGATTTTAAATGAATTGGCAAATCAATACCTAAATTAAGAATTTTCTCTGTATAATCAAGCACTTCGTCCAAATTTTCGGCAATTATCTCCGTTGGGATGTAGTTTCGATCATTTTTTCTATCTATTGATAAATCCTGCCAGAAATTAATTAGTTGCAATGCTGTGGTAATATTATTAGAAAGAGGTTCTATTGTAGAATTCCATTCTCCAAAAAGTCTTAGAATCATTTCGCCAATTGGATTAGCACTATTGTTGCAATAGTGCATCAAATCCTGCCATTTATTTGGTTGGCAAAAGTAGATATCAAATTTAAATGCTTCCAACAACCTAATAAGTGGTTCAGCTGGTAGTTGTTTTGTATCCAATGTATCTATTAGAGCAAATAATATTGGATGCTTCGATTTTTCTTGATATTTAGGATATTCCCTAAGGTAGTTCTGAAAATTTAACAATATAGAGATTCGTTGTTCTTTCGATAAAGAATGATTTTCGTCGGCAATATCATCGCAAAACCGCGAAAAAGCATAAATCGAATAAAAGTGTTTTCTTATATTTTTTGGTATAAACAACGACCCTACTGGAAAATTTTCATAGTGATTTTTAGCTATACTTTCGCAAATAAAATATGAATCTTCTAATGTATAATTAGAAAATTTTGGTGAGTATAAATCAGTGAAATCTTCGAGATTCGAAAGTGAACTGATAAGCGTAGCGATTTTACTTATTTTCATAAATATGAATATCCCTTTGTGGGAATGGAATTACAACACCAGATTTATCGAATTCTGTTTTAACTTTTTCGAGGAATGTATACCGTAAATCTAGAGCAAATTCGGTTTTGGTCCACGCACGAACTAATATCTCAACAGAACTTTCGCCAAGATTATTAACTACAATCAATGGTAGGTCTGGCTCATTCATTACTCTTTCATCTTCAGATAGTATATTGAAAATAATTTCCTTTGCCAATTTAATATCCGAGAAATACGATATACCAATAATCAAATCAAGTTTACGAAAGTTTTCGGCAGTGAAGTTTATTAATGGTTTATTCATTATATCATTGTTCGGAATAATAACCAGTCTATTATCGACTGTGTTGAGATATGTAAAAAAGAAAGCAACTTTTTTTACTGTACCAGTATACCCGTCAATTAATACAAAATCACCAGATTTTATTGGTTTTAAAATTAATATTTCCAAACCTGCGGCAATATTTGATAAATGGCTTTGAAGTGCTAACCCAATAGCAATACCTATAGAACCTAGTATAGCAATCAATGATGTTGTGGGCACGCCAAGCATTGATGCTGCTGAGATGAATAAAATAATGTAAAAAGCAATATTAATGAAAGAAATTGTAAAAGTTGCTATCGAAGGGTCATAGTTTTGCCAGACTGGTAACTTTTTTAGTTTTTTTCTAATGATTCTAATTACCCAAATCCCGGCAATAATTAAGATTAAGGCTCCAAGTACTTCGGGGGTCCACTCAACTACTTTTTTCCATAAGAATTCAAATTGCTTATCGATAGTTACACCTTTTTAAATATAACGTTTAATCTCTAATTCACCATTTAATGCGTAATATGTTCCTTCGACTAATGCTTGCATCTCATCTTCGCCAGGATAAACACATACTTGTGAGATAAATTCAACTCTTTCCTTGATTAATTCAACAAGTTTTTTGGAATATGCTATTCCTCCTGTTATCAATATAGCGTCAACCTTCCCGGATAGAACAACTGCAGCGGCACCTATATCCTTTGATATTTGGTAGGCCATAGCTTCGAATACAATTCTTGATTTATTATCATTTTGCTCGTAAGCAATTTCTTCAACTTTTTTGACATCGTTTGTACCTAAATAAGCAACCAATCCTCCGTTTCCTGTTATCATCTTACGAATTTGTGGTAAAGTATATTTACCAGAAAAACATAATTTAGCCAAACCACCTACAGGTAGGGATCCTGCTCTTTCGGGTGAAAATGCCCCTTCACCATCCAATCCATTATTCACATCAACTACTCTACCTTGCTTATGAGCTCCTACGGTAATACCTCCTCCTAAGTGAGCAACTATCAAATTTAATTCGTCATACTGTTTATTATTTTCTTTTGCGTATCTCCGAGCTACTGCTTTTTGATTTAATGCATGGAAAATACTGATCCGTGACAACTCAGGTCGTCCTGAATAACGGGCAATATCATCTAATTCGTCAACTACTACAGGATCTACAATAAAAGCAGGTATTGATTTATTTGATTGGTTCGCAATTTCTTTAGCTAAAATACCACCCAAATTGGATGCGTGCTCACCTTGTATTCCTATTTTTAGATCTTGAATCATAATTTCATCAACTTCGTATACTCCACCTGAAATTGGCTTTAATAAACCACCCCGACCAACGATAACATCCAAATCATCTACTTTTATTCCATTTTGTTCAATTGCTGATATAATAAAATCCTTCCGAAAGTTATATTGGTCAGTAATTGTAGGAAATATCTCAAGTTCTTCCACATTATGTCTGATTGTATGAACAAAAACAGGTAATAAATCCTCATATACCGCAATTTTGGTAGATGTAGAGCCTGGATTAATTGCTAATATTTTCATTTTTTTCTCGATTTAATAACAAGCTGCTAAAGCAATTGAACTTAATTTGCTTCTGTCCGAATCGGACCTCGAAGTAAGTACTATTGGCACTGCTGCTCCTAATACTACTGCTGCAACAGTCCCACGAGCAAAGAAAGTAAAACTTTTATATAAAATATTTCCTGCTTCGATATCCGGTGTTACCAACAAATCTGCATCACCTGCAACATCGCTAAATATACCCTTGTGCTCTGCCGATTCCTTGGATATTGCATTATCGAAAGCTAATGGTCCATCAATTATACATCCTTTAATTTGCCCCCTTTTGTTCATCATTGTTATTGTTGCAGCATCCATAGTCGCAGGCATCTTAGGATTAACTGTTTCTACTGCTCACAGCAAAGCTACTTTTGGTTTATCGTTTCCCAGTCGATTAAATACATTTACTGCATTTTTGATAATTGTTACTTTTTCGTTCAAATCGGGTGCAATGTTTTGTGCTGCATCAGTTATTGCAATTAATTTGTGATAAGCTGGAATTTCGAAAACACCAATATGGCTAAGTAATTCACTTGATCTTAAGCCATTTTCTTTATTAAGTATTGCCCGTAAAAAATCTGCTGTCTGCACATATCCTTTCATCAATATCTGTGCATTGCCATTTCTAACTTCATTTACCGCAATCACAGCTGATTTGGCTGGATTTAATTCATCAATTAATTGATAAGGTGATAAGTCGAATTCAATTTCTTCAGCTAATTTTAATATTTTCTCCTTATGTCCAACAAATATTGGTTCAATAATACCGTTTTGTACAGCATCTTTAACACTTAACAATACATTATCATCTTCAGCAGCAGCAATAATTAACTTTCTATGGACTCCTTTTTTTGCTTTCTCGAACAAAAAATCAAAATTTTTCATATTTATCCCAATTCTATTTTATTCTAATGAACCAATTGCTTTTTCTACTTCGTCTAATATTTCGCCAGATTTCACCAATTCTTTTACTTTATTGTGATCTTTGTACAATGGTCTGTCCACATCGAGGAAATCGATATATTTACGAATAACTCGTTTGGCAACTTCGACACCTTCGCCATTCTTGAATTTTCTTATATCCAAAGCTTGTGCTGCTGCCATCAATTCAATACCAATTATTCCATAAGCATTGTCCAAAATCTGGGTATTCTTTATTGCAGTGTTCATACCCATCGAAACAAAATCCTCTTGGTCTGCAGCTGCAGGAATTGATTGAATGGAGGCTGGTGTGGAAAGAATACGTTGTTCTACAATCATCATGTCAGCGGTATATTGACTTAACATAAAACCAGAATTAAATCCAGGATTGAGTGTTAAAAATGGTGGTAATCCAACGCTAAGTGCAGGATTTAACATACGGTTCAATCTTCTTTCTGAGAGTACACAAACCATTGTTATTGCCGCTCCTGCCATATCCATTGGTAAAGCAACAGGTGTTCCTTGGAAATTAGCACCAGTTAATGTAATTTCTTCGTCTGGAAGAAATATTGGATTATCCCCTACTCCGTTCAATTCAATCTCGACTTGCGAAGCACTATACTTTAAAGCATCATGAGCTGCACCAATTACTTGCGGAGTAGATCGCATAGAATAAGCATCCTGGACTTTTGTTTTCATTTTACCTGTCATCAAATCACTACCTTGCAATAACTTATAGATTGCTCTAGTAGAACGGATGGCTCCTGCGAACCCTCTAAGTATGTGCAACCTGTCATCATAAGGTTTAAGATTAGCCAATAAAGCTTCGATCGACATTGCAGCGGCAATTTCGGCATGTTTAAGAAGTCGGTTGAAATCCCAGATTGTAATGCCACTCATTGCAGTAAGAACGTTGGAACCATTTATCACCGATAGGCCATCTCTTGCTTTCAAACCTGGGATACTGATTCCTGCATTCTGAAATGCTACTTTGGCTGGTAATCTTTGACCTTTATGATATGCTTCACCTTCGCCCATCATTAGTAATGCTATTTCGGACATTGGTGCCAAATCACCACAAGCACCAACGGAACCTTTGGAGGATACTACTGGAACAACATCTTTGTTTAGCATCTCGACAAGGGTATTAGTTATTTCAGGTCGGCATCCGGAATTACCATGTGCATGAACATTGATTCTTGCTGAAATCGCACCCCTAACAAACTCCTTTCTTATTGGTTCGCCTATTCCTGCTGAATGGTTATATATTAGATATTTTTGAAATTCTTCAAGTTTTTCGTCACCAAGAGCTATCTCGGAAAACTCGCCTATCCCGGTATTTACTCCATACATTATTTCTCTGCTCTTAATCTTTTTATCTAATAACGCACGGCATTTCTTTATTCTATCGATTGAATCTTCTGATAATTCAACTTGTTCATTAAACCGAGCAATTTTTACTAAATTTTCAATTGTGAGACTTTTACTATCAATTTTGATTGGCATAATAATCCTAAACTTAAAATACAAAATTAAGAATAATCATTGATTTTTTGGTAGTTTAGTAATTATATTAGATTAATTATTATTAATTATTTTGCTTTTTTCTTGGATTGAATTTTTTTTAGTGATGTTTTGGTTAATCTTGGTGCATCATTATGGAGAATGCCGTCGCAAAGCCAATTCGCAATGGCTTGTCGGTTTGTTGTATTAATAAATCTTTGTTGATCTTTAAAATTTTGAATATTTCCGAGTTCTACATAAATAGAAAGGACCGGTGAGTTTCGTAACATAAACAAATTTCTTTCGCTCACATTGCCTGTGTATCCTCTGCCAGGCTGGGCTTTATCGTATTTGATTGTCAGCATTTCCATTACGTTTTCGGCAAATGTCTTCCCCTTCTCATCACCGGGATTGTGGTAAAAGAATACATCGATTCTTTGCGAAGTATCTCTGGAATCGACATGTATTACTAGTAATCTCTGCCGGTAATCTTCGGGAATCTTTCTCTTCATTGAATAAATGAAGTCAATTCTTCCTTGTAGTCTTTCTTTTGCATCCCCAGTAATTGTTCTTCCATCTCCAAAATATTCATTTGAATTGTTTTTGAGATACTTATCATCTCGAATCCCGTCGGTAGAATCAATTATAGCCATAAAAACAGTTGCTCCGTGCTGCATCAGTCTTCGTGCAAGTCGCAAAGTTACATCATAGGCATATTCATCTTCGGTTAATTCGTGTCCCTCACGGTATCCAATTGCGCCAGGATCTATACCTCCATGACCTGGATCTAAATAATAAACAAATCCTGATAATCTGTTGCTCAATTTATCGATGTTTTTATAATTATGTCCAAAAAGTTTAGGATTTAGCCCCTTAATTGCTTTGTTTTCATTGATTTTTTTTAGCTTTTCAATAGGTTCGGATTTCTGAGTTGTATCCGGAACAACCGCACGATTTTGCTTTTGATTAATTTCAATATTTTCGGTATTTGAGATTTTTTCGTCAAGCAAATGCAATGGTACCCAAAGTATATTATCTTGCTTGAATGATTTGGTTCTTAATTTTTTATCCAACATTAAGTTGTTATAATCCTGTATCATTTTAGCATGATTAAAGTCATTTATACCCAAGCTGGATCGTATTGTTGTGCCATCGAATAAAAGTAACATTACTGGGAGTTTGTACTTTCTGTCTTGAATTAAATCATTTTTGACGGACAGATTTTTTTTGTTTAATTCCACAAATTTATTAAAATATATAGTATCGGGAGGCAAAGAATATCTTTTAAGTAAAGAATAGATTCCTTCACCGCGTTGTGGAGTTATTTCAAGATAATCTTGCGTAAACAAACAAGTTGGACTAATAAATAAAAATAAGACTAATACTCGCAATCTAATATAGATCAAGATTTTCCCCCTCTTTAGTTTTATTGTGAAATAAATATCACAAGATAAAACCGTATAGTTTTTCAAAATTAAGTAATTTTGCTTTTTTTTCAACACTGATGAAGAATTTTTTTTAGTTTCAATATATCTTTTAATTTTTCTTGTAATATTTCGAGCGAATGCAAATACCAACAAAGTTCAACTTGGAATTGATGTTTTGCTTTCCGAAAAATTTGATTTGTTAAAAAACAAAAAAGTTGCAATCCTTACAAATTACTCCGGACGCGATTCCAAAGGTAATTTAACTGTTGAGGTATTGAGGGACATACCTAATATTAAAGTCAAACTTATTCTTACACCCGAACATGGTTTTTTTGGGATAAAATCTGCTGGGGAAAAAGTAGAAGACGACACCTTTATGAATATTCCAGTTGTTTCCCTCTACGGAAACAATAAAAAAATACCATATCGATTGGCGAAAGAGTTCGATATAATTTTAGTCGATTTGCAAGATATTGGAGTTCGTGCCTATACATTTATAAGCACTCTTTATTATGTTATGCAATCTGCTGTTGAATTGAATAAACCTATAATAGTTCTCGACCGTCCAAACCCACTTGGAGGGGTAATCGTTGATGGCTGCACATTGGATATGACTCTCAAATCATACATTGGCATTGCACCTTTGAGTTATGTACACGGTTTGACAATTGGTGAAGTTTCTAATATGATGAATCAGGAAGGATGGATAAATGAAAAAAGTGAAAAGAATTATCGTTGCGATTTATCGGTAATCGAGATGAAGGGATGGAAGCGCTGGATGCAATGGGAAGATACAGGATTAATGTGGTTTCCCACTTCTCCACATATACCATCTGTCGATGCTATTAGAGGTGCTGCAATGCTTGGTTGGATTGGCGAATTATCTCTTTTTAGTGTAGGAATCGGCACAAATTTGCCTTTTCAGTTTTTTGGGTTTCCCGGTTTAAGTGAAAGTTTTTTCAGCACTTTCTCGAACTTGGAATATAATGGTGTAACATTATTCCAATCCAAGTTTTCACCTGCGTATGGAAAATTTTCCGGACAGACTTGCGACGGCTTTTTATTGAAATTTGATAGAAACAATAATTTCACTCCTTTTTCCAATGGCATAGAATTGTTGTTAAAAATCAGAGAATATTACCCGAAAATATTTGAAAAATCCAAGTTAGAATCAAATAAGGCCTTGATGTTTCAGAAAGCATCTGGCTCAATAGAACTTCTTGAATTGTTATTTAATAATGCGACTAATTCCCAAATCCGACAAGCTGGCAATAAAGGTATTAAAGAATTTCTTAAACTTCGCGAAATATATCTGTTGTATTAATAATACTGGTTGCTGATTTTCCTATCTAAAAATTATTATTTTCTTGGTAAATCTGCCCATTGGGGTTTGCACTTCAATAAAATAAACACCACTTTGATATTTCGACACATCAATTTGAGTTTGGTAGGTACCGTATTTAACTTCTGTATAATGATTATTCTGTAGCAATTCCCCACTAGATGAGTATAGGTTGATTGCCACATCACCATTTATTGGAGTATGGAATTCGATATTTATCTTATCATTTTTATATTCTACTTTTGGTATATATTCTGAATTATCAAATATGATATTTCGTTGAGTTAATCGACAGTTTTCCAATGTTTGTATTTTAGAGGAATCTAATTCAAAAGTAATCTCTCCACCAGCAACCACTTGCATACTATCAATTTTGAGAATATTACTTAATTTATTTGTCTGGAGCATCAGTAGCATTACGTCGAAATCCAAATCTTCCTTGTTTTCTACCTTGGATTTAAGTTTAATCTCCAATGTTGCGTTATTTATTGATTCTTCGGTAAGAATTAATTTGTCTATAATATTTGTCCAATTTTTATTTTTAGGTATAATATTATCAGGATATACTTGTGTGCCATTATATTTAAAATAGTATTTCAATTCTGTAATACCGGCCGATGAAATATTCATATTTTTAGTTTCATGTGTAATTGGCACTTTGATAACATCGCCAATATACCCTGAAACTACTTCTGGTAATTCTATTGATACTATTCCATTTGCGAAATTAGAAAGAGTTTTAACACTTAATGGAATTTTAAGGATAATTTCTGCACAAGGTTCAGTGTAAATGTAGAGTGTATCGATATATGAAGTGTTTGGTTTATCGCTTTTGAATGATAGTTGGATAACGCCAGATTCGTCTGAATCGATTTTAAGTTTATATTCAGAAGACTTAAATTCTGGTTTATTTGTCTGAAAAGTAAAGTCGAGTGGGAATGGTGATTTATTTTTTACGTTTATCGCTTGAGTATATTCTTGCGAAATAGTAACATTCCCAAAACTAACAAACTGCGGGTCCGCTTCTATTTCGGGTTTGACCGACATACCCGAAAGTGTTAATTCAATCATTATATCGCATGGATCGAATATTATTTGTATGTTGTCGCTGAACACTCCTGGTGTTATTCCAACATATTCTAATTCCAAAGGATAAACTCCATTAACAATCTGATTATTGTTTAGATTTACCTTAAAATTATTTAAATTTTTAATTTCCTTTACTTTACCAGAACCACTTTGGATATTAAGTTTGGTATTAAACTTAGTTGGATACATACCATTGGCGCAGAAGGGTATTACTCCAAAATCGTGTTGATTTTGATCGATCTTAATAGATATATTGCTTTTTTCTAAGTTGAAAACAATTGCAGTATCAATATTACAAGGATTTATACTTAATTTTTCATTAATAATATCGTTAGCATTCGTTACTGCTATAAGTCTTAATTTTGTCTTTTCTTTTGCTTTCAGATAAATTGGTATTGGTGGATAATCAATTTGCACTTTAGGTGAATTAAAATTCTTGGTTATTGTTATAGGTAAATCAGTAGGGTTTTCAATTTCAAAATCATAAACAGCACTATCGGAACAAGTAGGAATATTAATCTTTGACAACGAATTATACATTAATTTTGGATGTACAATTTGATACTTCAAACTAACCTTAACTGAACCAGATTTTGGTGTTGTTTCCAATGTTTCGAATGGAATTTCGATAATCTCGTTATAAATTCCCTCATTGGAATTTATTACTTTTAGTTCAAAATCCAATGATTCATTCTCAGATATTATTTTTGGTAAATCTTCAACAATTGAGAGATTGTTCGAGTATTTTGTGTTCAAAATTTTAACTGGTACAGTTCCAACCGATTTAATAGTAATTGTTTTCACCAGTTTGTCTACTTCGCAATCGGGAACTATACCAAAATCTGTTTCGTTGGGAAAAGCTACAACTTCGGCTACGCCTGGGGCTTTTTTCACTCCGCTTAAATTAATTCTGAAAGCCTGGAAACAATCAAGAACCATCAAGATGTATGTTTCATCTTTGCCATTTTGTGCTCTTTGATAGTTAATTTTAACTTTTTTACTTTGATTCTTCTTGATTTCCAAAGGAAATTGTACGTCGACAAGGGTAAAAGCAGGGTTAAGTACTTTAAATTTAAGAGGATCGGTAATTACAACATCAACATTGGAATTATTGGTAATTGTTACTTCTCCTTCTGGGTTGTCGTCCGAATCTAAAAATAATGGATTAGGCTTAATTTCGAAAAAATATTGTATGTGTTCCAAAAATACATTTGGAGTTTTGTCGATGCAATCACCATTCTTGACGATACCAAAATATTTGCCTTTTTGAACTGCTATAGTCTGGTTTCTGTTAATTTCTTCATTCTTTAACTTATCATTAAAATACCATTCCAAACGAGAACCTCCTTCCATCTCCAACACCGGGAAATCGAAATCGGGATCATCATCCTTACAAACATAGTAGGTTGTATCTTTCAGAATTGGAATTTTACCTTGCTTTGTAACTTGGTATAATTTCGCAACAGGTTGTGGTAGTATTTTGATTTCAAAAATTTCTGATAAGTTCTCGCATTTGGAGAGAGTGTTTGTAACTTTTACAACATATTGACCAGATTGTGTTGGTTTATATGTTTTCGTTGTTGCCCCTGGAATTGCATTACCGTCCAATAGCCACTGGAGAGCATTCTCTGAACTTTGGGTTACTGAAGATGTTAGTTCGATGTCTTCATTTTCACAAAATTCAGTTTTGTTATCCTTGGTGATTATTATTGGTTTTTGAGGTAATTGTTTAAAAATTGTTGGGGTAGAAAACGAAAGATTATTATATGCCCGACCACGTCCAGTTTCGGGATAGCCATCTTTTAACTGTTGATCAGCATTATAAAGATAATAGTAAATCTTATAAATATATGATTGATCGCATTCTGCACTTACAACAAAATCTTTATCAACAAAAGATTGATCATTGGCGAGATATGTTAGGAAACTGATATCACCTACCACTTTTCCTGAGCCTCCTTCGATATTCTGACCAACTTGATATACCTTACTATCAAGTGGTTCTATGAAGTTTGCTACTTGAAGCAATGGTATTCTTACAATCATAAATCCTTCGAATTCGCTAAACTTTCTATCAGATAGAATTCCCCAATATATTAGTGCATCGTTTCCAACAAATTTGACTGTTGTTATAAGATTACTTGTGCCCCAATTTGGTTCACGTAAAGTTTGCCAAAATAAATAATTTAATTGTTGATCCGAAGCTACCCTTTTGTTAGGTTGTCCTTTGGATGAACTGTTATTGGCAACTGAATACAATCTATTTTGGTCGAAACCTACAACATATTCATTGATATCATTCCCAGGAAATACTCTCAAACTCGAACCATTTGCAAGTTGTCCATTATGCATCATCTTGGGACCTACAATAGCTTGAAAATCTGTCCAAGATGAACCTGATTGCTGTGAATGACCTAAAGTGTGAACATTATTGCCGCTGGCATCTAGCAACTGAATCATATCGTTTTGTTGATTAATGCTTAAAGAACCCCCAGATTCGAAATCGGCCGGGATATCAAAGAAAGCAGGATCGGCAGCAGTTACCTCGATATACCCATCAGAACGATTATTATCTTGTTGTAAACCAGAATATCTGTGATTAACAACGATTATTGTACCCTTTCTTAACAAATTCCAAAATTCGATATTTTTGAATTTTACACCAGGACGCCAACTTTCCGAGTCCGAATTATCTCTTAATGTCCACCCCCGAATATCAACACCATGACCAGTAACTATTAATTCTGTCCATTCACCATCAGGAGTGCCTGATTGGTTCATATATTCGCTAATTACAACAGATTGTGCAGATAAAAGTAATGGTGAAACCAGAAATAATATTAAAGTGTATATATATTTTTTCATATAAAGAAGTTTTTACAAAATTATAAAAGTTTATTGAATTAGAAGCCATATCCAATACTTAATGAAATAACAATACCTCCTGCATTATGTATAGGTAAGCCTTCAATGCTTTCTATACCATCACCTCCGATGGGAATATAATAATACTTTATGTTTATATTTGCTATTGAGCTTCCGATGGTTCTAAAATATCCACCCACCCCAATGTAGCCCCCAAATTGAGTTAAAACATTAACATCTTTCCAAGATTCGAACCAACTTTTAATATATGGTGTAGCAAATACAAATGACGGTCCCATCCCAACAGATACAAATGGTTTGAAGCTACCACCGAGTGCATCTGCAAAAAGGATTCTTGTATAACCAACTGTAACAGGTAGTATAAAGAGTCTGTTAATTTTGCCAGGTACAACCCATTGACCCGTATTCCAATCCCAATATTCCCACTCGTCTGTATTTCTTAGACCTGATACAAAAAAGTTAGCAGTCAGCAAATTCTCATCGTCCAAAAAATTATGATAGAAAAAACCTAATCCGAAACCTGAATTAGAAAAAAGAATATCCGCACCTAATGCTGCACTTATTGTATTATGTTCTTCTCCAAATAGTGTTAATGGTTTAGATGGTTTAAAAATAAAAACTGAATCTTTTTTAAAAATTCTTTCGGAATTTCCTTGTGAAAAAAGGGAAAAGGTGTAAAAAAATATTATTATTATTAGTATTGATTTCATCTTCTGTAATGTCTATTTGTATTAATATTATAGACAAAATAAACTAAAATAAATTACATTTAACTGCTAAATTCTATCAATTTTGGATTTTGAATAGGGAATCCAAGCAATAATTCAGCAAGCTGGATAAAACTATAGGAAAAGTCTGTGAGATAGAATTCGATTTGAGGAGTAGTTGAAAAATCAATCGTCGAATTATTTAACAATTGTTTTTCTGCCAAAATTCTAAGTACCTGAATTGCGGATTGCTCACCGGTATCTATCAAATCAACATCTGGCAGCAAATCGTTAATTACTTTTTTTAAAGCTGGATAATGAGTACAACCTAATATTAAGGTGTCTGCACCAAAAGTAATAAAAGGTTCAAGATATTCCTTAGCAATTAATTTCGTTGCTTCTGTATCAATTTGGAGTTCTTCGACTAGCGGAACAAATAAGGGACATGGGGCTGATTTTATTTCTAAAGGATTGCTTTGGGATATGAATGACAATTGTTCTTCATAACCTTTGCTACTTATTGTGGCTCTTGTACCAATTATACCGATTTTTTTATTTCTCGATGTGCGATAAGCCGCAATCGCCGAAAAATCAATCATACCAACAATGTCGATGTCTTGGGCTACTTTTCTTACTTCTTTGATTGCAAGTGAAGAAACGGTATTGCAAGCTATTACAATCATTTTCACATTCTTTTCGAGCATAAAATGCGTGGCTTCGCGGGCATATCTCTTTATAGTTTCAGGTGATTTATTGCCATAAGGAACTCTTGCTGTATCTCCCAAATAAACAAAACTTTCATTAGGCAAAAAGCGTATTAATTGCTTTAATACAGTTAATCCACCTACACCTGAATCGAAAACACCAATTGGACTACTGGATTGTGCCATTATTTACTGATAATTAAATTTTGACTCACAACTTGTTTGTTAGTTTTCAAAATCAATTGATATGCTCCATTTGGTAAAATTAAATCATTAATTGATAGACTATTGAAACCATCACGAGCATATCCTAAAACACTGCTATGTAAAATTTGTCCAATATTATTTATTATCAAAAGTTCGACTTCGCTTGATTCGGAAATATAATATTGAATGTTCACATAACTTGAAGCAGGATTTGGTGAAATTAATTCAATACGAAAATCTTTGCTATATGATGAATTTTGTATAGAAGAAGTCAAGGGGCGAGATTTAAATACTCCATGTTCCAATGTAACTGGATATACGATAATACCAAGAGCGTCAATCTGGATATTAGGGATTGCCACACTTCGCACTTCTGCATCTTTAGGCAAGCCACCACGGTAAACTTCGAAGTATTGACCATAATTGGAAGAAATACCTACACCACCACTCCCCATAGCAGCAGCTATATAATTTGTTTCTGAAGGATGTTCCTGAATATCGAAAACTCTCATTCCACCTCCTGTTAGGTATTTCCAAGTTTTACCTGTATCAATGCTCATATAAATACCCTTGCCAACTGCAACTTTCGCAAAAGTAATTGAATCAGCACCAGCATAAATATAAGCAGGATTTATAGTGGAAGGCTGTACGGAGAGTACTCGCAATTTCTCTAATCCCGAAATATCTTTTATTGTTCCAAGTCCTGAATATTGAATCACTCTACCGTGCTCATTATGATCGGAAGCCAAAAAGAATCGTTTTAATTGCACAGAATATTTGATGTCAAAAACTTGAGATTGAATAGTATTTGGTTTAAAAACATTTTCGAAATTAGTTTGAGATATAATCAACCCATCAGATGCATTTAAATTTGCTATGAAAACAGATTCCGAACCACCATCGGAAACAGTAATTATTTTGTGCATTATTGATGTTTCTTCGTATTTAGGCATAAATGACCAAGTATTACCCTTATCGTTTGATTCATAAATGCCAGTTCGGCCAAATTTTGCACCAATTGCAAACAATCTGTCTGATTTCAACTTGGACACGGAAATATCTAATAATGTATTCCCGTCCATATATGGACCTTGGTATTTAACTCCCATATCAGTTGATTTATAGAAACCTCCACCAACATATTGAATAAAGGGATTAAATGTAGTTAAATCTACATAAGCAGAGTCTCCCGATACGATCATTAGATTGTTTTCAAGAAATTTTACTTTGTGGACATATCTAAAAGGAGTTTGTATTTGCTCGAAATCATTGCCAAAAGCAAACTTAAAAGTTAATAAAATTATTAATAAAGATAAAATTTTAATTCTCATTGCCTACCTCGTTTAATCTAACAAAATTATGAAATGTTTTCCAAAATACATTAAAATGTGTAAAATTCTACTTCTTCCAAATTTTAACAAAACTTAGTTATATTCGAAAAAAAGCTGATCTTGTTCGGACCAGCTTTTACTGAAATAATCTGTATTAGTTAAATTATTTTGTTATAATCATAGGTAATGATTTGCTATATTTATCAGTTGATAATGTATAGAAATAAGAACCTGCTGGTAATCCAAGTGTTTCGAAGTTTGATTCGAATTCGCCACTGTTCATAAATTCATTTACTAAAGTAGTAACTAATTCACCCATTGAGTTATAAACTTTTAAAGTAACAAATGAAGGTTCTTTTATGTTAAAATGAATCTTGGTACTATTAACTACTGGGTTTGGATAGTTTTGGAACAATTCGAACGACTCTGCAACATTGTTCAACTCGCGAACTGCATTTGGATTGATTTCGCCAGTATAACGACCAACAACAACCATACGATAATTTTTACGAACATATTGCTCGTTCATAAATGCTGGATATTTTTGAAGCCATGTGTTGTAATCTGGAGAAGTTTGTCCTGGTCTTCTTGGAGCAACAGTTGCACTCATAAAACTCAAGGAATCCTTTTGGAAGCCATAATTACGAATTGTGCCTGCATAAGCATACTGATATGGTTGGGTCCATTCCCATGCACCAACTATATTCACAGAATCCTTTAAATCAGATAAATTATCCTTAGCAATCAAAATCATCATTCGGTCGTTATGTTTGTATGTGTTCATGCTTGGATTGTTTTGTAAGTCGATTATAGAGCTTTTGATGGTATAACCACCACTGCCATTTGGCTCCAATCTCTCGTTGATGTATTTTGCTGGAATATCAATAGCATCTTGTAATTTATCGTATACTTGTTTGTAATAATCAACATTGAATGTAAACGGATTAAATTGTTGTGTTCCAAAATTGGGCATATTCAAAAGGTTAACTTGTGCAATTGAGAAAATAAATGAGTTCGACACTGGTGAATTAGGGTATGAATGTAAAAAGAAAGAAACAGTATCAATAGTAAAGTCACCATTTTCTAGTTGAGGATAGAAGAAACTAACAGATGGAATCATTTGGAAATATCCATTTAGCTTATAAACGGAGTTTCCGCTTGCATCCACAACATTAACAGGCATAAAAGTATCGCCTATATAATACCAATCAGCAGTGTTGGTTGGGTCCATCCTGTTCACTATTATTCTAGCAGTATCAACTTCATTTGCATTTTGAGGAAATGGATGGTAACGAGTTACGAATCCAACATCTAGATTTTGGACTGGATCCGCAAAAATAGCGAATTGGCCAATTGGTGAATTTTTCGGGTCGAAAGAAGGTACTCCAACACGGCTATCGAGTGGTGAACTAGCCAATTCAAATCCGCCCAAGTTATCATTTGGACCTATTGCAATACGAAGATTTTCAACATATCTTTTTTCTGCTTGAGCCGAAAAACTCAAAACTATGATAGTTAAAGTTAGTACAAATAATTTTTTCATTTAAAAATCCTTAAATTAAATTATAAAAATTTCAATATTAATAGACGCTTTGAAAGTTAAATAAGTTACAAAATTATGATTTTTTTTTGAATTAAGTTCAAAAAATCATCATAAAATTATTAAATTGCAATATGCTAGAGACAATAATCCATTTTTTGCAGGACATTCCAAGCTTGTATTTATTGGCTGCGGTTTTTCTAATTGCCTTTATCGAGAACATTTTTCCTCCCTCCCCAAGTGATGCTGTAATATTATTTGCAGGAACTTTGATACCCTTAGGTAATGTAAGTTTTATTTCACTATGGATATTTGCAACCTTGGGTTCAGTTGTTGGATTCTTAACTATGTTTGCCATTGGTGTCAGTTTCGACCGCAAGGTGGTTGAAGCAGGAAAAATTAAATTCATCAAATACGAGCATATTCAAAAGGTCGAAAAGTGGTTCCAAAAATGGGGATATTGGCTAATTGTAATCAACCGATTCCTTACTGGTACAAGAGCTGTAATTTCATTCTTCGCAGGCATGTCTCTTTTAAAAGTTCGAAAAACGACATTTCTTTGTGCAATTAGTGCAGGTTTGTGGAATTTTATTTTAATCTATTTAGGGTATGCTTTTTCGCAAAACTGGCAGGAAATGTACAAAAAATTGGAGAACTATGGCTACATTTTGGTAGTAGCCATAGTATTAATTTCACTTGGTATTTGGATTTTTAAGCATTTTAAAAGAAAAAAAACTAACTGATTAGTTCTAAATTAATTAAAATTTCTTTTACTTTTTCCTTTGATACTGGTTTTACTATATAAGCATCACATTGATTACGAAAAGATTGCATCATAGTATCATAATCATCTAATGCCGTGCACATAATAACCTTACATTTATCCAATCCCTCAATATTCGATTTCGATTCAATTTCCCTTATATTTTCAAGTGCTTCCTGCCCGTCCATTTCAGGCATCATTATATCCAATAATATCACATTGTACGGGTCGCCCGACTCCAATGCATTTCGAAATGACCGAACTGCTTCTTCGCCATTTTGAGCAATGTCGGTACTACAATATGCAAGCATCATTTCTTGTATTACCATAGAAGTGATGTAATCATCATCAACAACGAGTGTTTTCATTTATTACTCCTTTAATTTTTCTAATTGATTTTGGTTTAAAAAATTTACAATTTGTCCAATTTCCCACTTTAGTGCATTGTACAAAACATCCATATTTGTAGGATCATTCTCAATTGCTTTTTTCGCTATTCTGGTTGCTAATTGAACAGATCGAAAAACTCCGAAGTTGCTAATCTGGGACCTAACCTGGCTGGAATAATCATAAATTTTTCTATAATTGGATTCTTTTATAGACTTTTCTAGTTTCTGTAATATTGGTTGATAGTTTTCAATAAAGTGATCTATAATTTTTTGAATTACTTCCTTCGAGCTCGAATTCATCAACTCCTCAAGGTCAATTTCTACTATATGCTTTGCATTACCTATACTTATATCATTTAATAATTCAGTTAATGCTTTTGGCTTTATTGGTTTTGGTAAAAAGTAATCAATTCCCAAAGAATTGAAATAGTCCTTATTTATTGGTTCATAAATATTATGCGTAATAATTACTGGTATATGCTTTTTGAAATCAATTTCAATTTTTTGAATTTCTGAAATAAAATTCTCGAAATAACTTTGTTCTAGCTTGTTACTAATAATAATTACATCAGTTGGGTTAATTTTATATATATCGATTGCCTCAATTGAGTTTTCTGCAAAATACAACTTAATATTAGTTTCACTCAACAAATCTTCCATTAATTGGCGGGCCTCAATATCAGGTTCTATTAGGAGGAAATAATTTAAACTTGTATTTTCGGGTTCAAACTCTACCCTATCAATTAATTTTTCGGTTTCCTGCTTAGGTTCTTCTACCTCAACCTTAAGAGTGAAAAAGAAAGTTGTTCCTTTCCCTAATTTGCTTTCAAAATAAATATTGCCGTCCATTAAATCGATTATTTCTTTTGAAATCGACAAACCTAGTCCAGTTCCTCCATAATTTCTGGTCATCAATGGTTCCAACTGCATAAAGCTTTCAAAAATCATTTCTTTCTTATTGTCTGGAATGCCCACTCCTGTATCCTGAACAATAAATTCAATCTCTGCATTGTTGTTTTCAATATTTTTTAGTCTAATCGTTAAGTTGATAAATCCTTCTTTCGTAAATTTAATTGCGTTACTTAAAATATTCCAAAGCACTTGTTTGATTCTATCCACATCACCATAAAGTATTTCAGGAATTTTATCATCAATTTTATAAACCAATTCTAAGGACTTATTTTCGGCACTTGGCACCAATAATTCTATTGTTTGAGCTATTTCCTCTATGAAATTAAATGGTGATTTTGCTAAACTAAACTTCCCAGATTTTATTTTCGAGAAATCTAACAAATCATTTATTATTGAAAGTAGATTTTCGGCAGATATATTTATAATATCTACGAATTTAGTTGCCTTCGCTTCCAGTTTCATATCTTTCATTATACTGGAAATTCCCAATATTCCATTCATGGGAGTTCGCAGTTCATGGCTTACTTTCGCAAGGAATATACTTTTTGCTTCATTGGCTTTTTCAGCATAATCCTTAGCTTCGGATAATTCCAACTCATACTTTTTACGTCGATTTATTTCTTCTCTTAGTTGATTATTGACTTCAATTAATTCTTGAGTTCTTCTTTCTACAATGGATTCCAACATCTCTTTGGATTTACGAAGTTGCTCCTGAGAAAGTTTTTTTGCAGTGATGTCTTCAACAATATCAACGGCATATATGTATTCATTGTTTTCATTAAAAAATGGTGTATGAGTAATCGAACTCCAGAAAGGCTCACCCAAAGATGTTATAAATAAAATTTCTCCTGAATAATTCTGATAATTCTCTACTGAGTCAATAAAACGTTGAAACTCCTCTGGATTTTGTGAATCAAAAACAAAATCTGTAATTTTTTTGCCGATGAATTTGTCCTGTGCTGTTCTTAGAAATTCTCGAAAACTCTTATTTACGAATTGAATTACATTATTATTATCCAAAATCATTATCATTGAAATACTTTCCTCCAAAGCCCGAGAAAGTATTTTATTGTATTCATATTGTTGGTTAAACTGAATTTCCTTAATTTTTCTATCGTATATTTCCAATAAAACTTGTTCGATGTTATTACTCTTAACTGGCTTTATTATGTATTGATAAACACCCAATTCAATAGCAATTTTCAGAAAGGAATTGTTATCTAATGCAGTTGTAAAGACAATCGGTATTTTAATGTCAACCTCTCTAATCATTTTGGAAAGGTCTATTCCATCAACATTCGGCATATTTATGTCAGTTATTACAACATCAACCGTATCACGATTTTTTTGAAAATATTCCCATGCAATTTGTCCATCCTGAGCCATGACTACATTGCCTGATACATACTTGCTAAGTATAGTTTTTAGGTACAAACTGGATGCAACTTCATCTTCGGCAACTAATAGATTTAAATTCAATGGAAAAGTATGATTGTACATTAATTTCTTCCTTCAAATATTTTTTTATCGTTTTCTATCTGAGCAATTAATCGTTTGGGAATTTCGTCGAGCGGTAATTGAATATCAACAGCACCAACATCAAAAGCAACCTTTGGCATTCCGTAAACCACCGAAGTCGATTGATTCTGTCCAAAAGTTTTTGCTCCATTTTGTTTCATTGCTTTCAGCCCTTGCGCACCATCATTGCCCATACCTGTTAGAATCACTCCGTAAGCATTAGCTCCTACTTGTTGTGCAACAGAATGGAAGAGAACATCAACGCTTGGCCGATGACCATTTACCTTATCGGTTTGAATTAGTCGGACTTCATAGCGACCTCCGGAACGTTCAACTTTCATGTGATAATCACCAGGTGCAATTAAAATTCGACCATTAATAATTCTATCGCCATCTTCGGCTTCTTTTGCATTCATCATTGCAACTTGGTTAATTCGATCTGCAAAAGTTTTTGTAAACCCTGCTGGCATGTGCTGAACTATTACAATTCCAGGTGTATTCGGAGGTAAGTAACTCACAACTTTTCTAATGGCTTCGGTACCACCTGTAGATGCTCCAATTGCAATTATTTTATCTGTTGATTCGGCTAATGCTTTTGAACCTGTTAAATTTGGCTTAGCTTCATCAGCATTTTCAAATTTTTTGTTTTTCCAATGGGATACATTTGCTGTAGATGCAATTTTGACTTTTGTTCTCAACTCATTCATCATACCTTGTAAACCCTCTGCAAGGTTGGCCATTGGTTTTGATACATAATCGACTGCACCAGCTTCTAATGCTTGCATCGTGACATCCTTTCCTTTTTGTGTCAAAGAGCTCACTACTACTACTGGAATAGGGTATTGGGGCATCAATTTTCGTAAAAACTCAATGCCGTCCATTCTAGGCATTTCCACATCTAAAGTAAGGACATCTGGTTTAACGCGTACTATTATATCACGTGCGACAAATACATCAGGTGCGGTTCCAACTACTTCTATTCCGGGATCTGATCCTAACCCTTTCGAAAGTATGTCCCTAACAAGAGCAGAATCGTCAATTATAAGCACTCTAATTATCTTTGTTACAGTTGTTTTATTCATATTTACAATTCTTTCTTATATGCAGCAGGCATTATATACTTAAATTTAGTATATCTTCGGTCAATTGTTTCGCTGTGACCAATAAAGAAATGCCCACCGTTGTCTAATATACCATAAAATTTGTTTACTAATTGAATTCTTGTTTCAGTATCGAAATAAATCATCACATTTCTGCAGAAAATAACATCAAAGGGCTTTTTGAATGGAAAAAAATCATTCATAAGATTAAAACGTTTATAAGTTACCTCTCTTTTGATTTCATCCTTGATTGTGTATGTATCATTATTTTTTGTAAAATATTTATCTCTTAAAATTTTATCGAAATTGTGTAGTCGGTTCTGGTCATATACTCCAGCAATTGCCTTGGATAATGCCACAGTTGAAATATCTGTTGCTAAAACACCTGCATCCCACTTGTTATAGTCATTTCCCAGTAATTCTTTCATAAGAATCACTAATGTATATGGTTCTTCACCAGTGCTACACCCAGCACTCCAAACCCTGATGTCTCTTTCATTCTTCTTGATTTTTCTTTCAATTATCTGAGGTAAGACGATTTTTTGAAAATAGTCAAAATGCTCGTATTCTCGTCCGAAAAATGTATGGTTTGTCGAAATTTTATCAACTAAATCACTGAGTGCTTCGCCGGATTTATCATTAATTATGTATTTATAATAATCGGAAAATGATTTAAAGTGTTTTTCGCGTAAGACTTTTTGTAATCTACCAGTAACTAGGGCTTTCTTTTGGTCGGTAAGGTTGATACCAACCTTTTCGTAAATCAGATCTCTGATTAGTTTAAACTCATTATCATCAATAAGTTTCATTGTTTCTGGTACTATTTCCTTATAGTTTAATTCCATGTTTCCAAACTGGTTTTGTTAATTGATATCGGGAGTAATGGTAGTATCCTCAAAAAGTAATTTTTCCAGGTCCAAAAGAATTTTTACATCTTGATCCAATTTTGCAATTGAACTTATGTACTTACTTTTTGAACCTTTAGACGTTTGAGGAGGTGGAAAAATGTTGATTGGTTCTATCCTCATAACCTCAGCAACATTATCCACAATCAATCCTACTCCCATATTTCTTACTCTTACAAGTATTATACAGGTTTTTTCGGTGTAGGATACTTCTTCGATTCCAAAACGGTTCCTAATTTCGACAACTGGGTAAATAATACCACGCAGATTAATTATCCCCTTAACATATTCAGCGATATTAGGAACTTTTGTGATTTTTTGCATACCGATTATTTCGGTTACGTACATAATTTCGAAACCATATATTTCATCACCGATATTGAAGGTTAAATATCGATTTAACAATGTTTCATCATCTTCTTGGGTAAAATCGGCAACATCTAGATTATCTAAATATTTATCTTCCATCTTGATTCTCCTTAAGAATAAACTAAATTAGAATTATTAAATTGAGTAGGATTCTCAGCCAACAAAAGTGTACCTTCGATATCCAATATTAATCCAATTCCTCCATCGCCAAGTATCATACAACCAGTAATACCAGGAACTTTACCGATATAGTCCGATAAACCTTTAATTACAGCTTGTTGCTGACCGATTAGTTCGTCTGCAAATAAGCAAAACTTTTTGTTTCTGGATTCGGTTATTAAAATAATTCCCCTTTCTAATTCATTATATCTTGGTTTTATTTTGAATAACTCATGAATACGGAATGTTGGCATTATTTCGTCTCGGACTTTAATCATCTCCAATCCATCCATTGTTTTGCTTATATCATTTGTAGCAACCCTAAATGTTTCGGAAACATTCATTAAAGGGATAGCAAAGGTTTCATCACCCACTTTAACAAGCAAAGCTTCCATTATTGCAAGAGTTAGAGGTATTCTCAGTGTAACAGTAGTACCTTTGCCCAATTCACTTTCGATATCTATTGCTCCACGCAATTTCTCTATATTTTTACGAACAACGTCCATGCCCACACCTCGACCAGAAATATCTGTAACTTGTTTTGCGGTCGAAAATCCTGGTTCAAAAATCAGGGCAAATATTTCCTTATCTGTCATTTTCTCAGCTGGCACTTGCAATAATCCTTTTTCTTCCGCTTTACGAAGAACTCTTTCCTTGTCGATACCGGCACCATCGTCCTTCACAGAAATCAGTATTTCGTTTCCTTCGTATCGTGCCGAAAGATGAACTTTTCCAGTATCGTTTTTTCCATTAGCCAAACTTTCTTCTGGATCTTCCACTCCGTGATCCATCGAATTTCTCAAAATGTGTACCAGTGGATCGGATATTTCATCTATTACATTCTTATCCATTTCGGTTTCTTGTCCCGAAATAGTCAAATCAACTTTTTTATTTAACTTAATGGATACATCCCTAATAAGTCTTTTCATTTTATTGAACAATCCTTCAAGGGGCATCATTCGGACGCTCATAGTAACTTCTTGGAGTTCTCTTGTAATTTTATTTAGCTGATTAGCTGCCTTAACAAAGTTTGGCAATTGCATTCCAACTAAATCTGGATTATTTGTTACCATAGTCTCTATTGTGATAAGCTCCCCAACTAAATCAAAGAGTTTATCAATTTTTACAGTTTCAACTCTGATATCTTGCTTTTGTGTTTGTATGTTCTTCGATATATTTTGTTCTATTTTTGGTACATCTTTTTTAACAACTGGGTTTGGTGTAGGTTTTTCTACATTGACAACTGGAATTGGTTTCGGAACCTCGGATTTTACTTCAACTACCTGTGGAATACTTTCTGTAGTAGGAGGCATAATTACTATTTCTTTATTACTATTTGTTTCATTCGAAGCCAAATTGGCTGGGAGTGTTTCAACTCTTTTTCGCATGGTTTCAATATTGCTCAGAAGGATGGATACTACTGTTGGATCGGCATCTAGCTCTTTCTTACGAACACAATCCAAAATTGTTTCGGTTTCCATTGCAATTTCTTCAATCTCGGAAAATCCCATAAATCCAGAGTTGCCTTTGATACTATGTATAGCGCCAAATATTGCACCTATTAATTCCGTATTTTCTGGTTCATTTTCTAATTGAATTAAATTATTCTCGGTTACTTCCAGCAAATCTGCCGAATCCGAAATATATTGGGTTATCATTTCCTCGGAAATCAAACTGCCAAGATCGAAGTTGGCATTTACTTGCGGGAGTGACGAAGTATCTGATACTTCTACTTGTTGATTGGTCGGAGGTACGATGAATTCGTCGAAAGATTGCTCAACCACCTGCTCGACTTCGTTGATTGGCTCCACAAATTTTACCCCATCAACTTGCATTGCAATATCCTCAAAACTTTCTTGCTGTTGAGGCATTTCAAATTGCCCTGTTTTTATTTTTTCTATTGCATCTTTAATTATTATTTTCATGTTTTCGGCATCATCTGCTCCAGCTTCGTCAGAAAATTCATTAGACACCAGGTGAAGTAAATCTCTTAGAAGATCAAATGTCGAATAAATTAAAGTAACCAAATCTTCAGTAACCTTAATTTTTTCTTTTCGCAAGATATCTAAAAGGGTTTCAGCTTCATGTGTTAGAGCATTTATTATTTTCATGCCAAAAAAGCCCGACAATCCTTTTAGAGTGTGGAATACTCTAAAAATCGTATTTATTACCTCTGGATCATCTGTTGTTTTTAATTCCTCAACCAATGGTTCTGCAGTATCGAGCGAGTCAACCGCTTCGGATACAAAGGAACTTAACATTTCCATGGTTTCATTATCAAGATGTTTATCACTCATATATACATTAAATATTAATTTCTCAATTTAAATAATTATTTAAATTAATAAAAAAAAGTGAAAATCTAACACTAATATTAAGATTTTTCGATTTTTTAGTAATTTTGCATTCGAATTTTCTATTATAATTATAGGATTAATATGGCAAAATATCAAATTGCTTGGTTGCCAGGTGATGGTGTTGGCGTAGACGTTTGCGATGCAACCCGAATTGTATTAAACAAACTAGGGCTCGATGCTAACTACATTCATGGCGATATTGGTTGGGAATTTTGGTGTAAAGAAGGTGATGCCCTCCCCAAAAGAACAATCGATTTACTTAATAATGTTGATGCTGCACTTTTTGGTGCAATTACTTCCAAACCAATAAAAGATGCAGAAAATGAACTGATTCCAGAATTGAAAGGTACTGGATTGATTTATCGCTCTCCTATTGTAAGGATGAGACAAATGTTCGATTTATACACATGTATGAGACCATGCAAGGCTTACGATGGCAACCCTCTGAATTACAAGGATAATATCGACATAGTTATCTTCCGAGAAAACACCGAAGACCTATACGCAGGAGTTGAGTTCACTCCTGTTCCAGATGAATTAAAAAACACATTGAAGAATTTAAACAAAAATTTTGCTCATTTTGCAGAACTCAATAGCGATGAATTCGCAATTTCTTGCAAAATTAATACTGTAAAAGGTTCAGAAAAAATTATCAGAGCTGGCTTTGAATTTGCTCGCAAACACAATAGAAAAAAAGTTACCATTGTGCATAAAGCTAATGTAGTTCGTGCTACTGATGGATTATTCTTGGATAAAGCAAAGGAAATCTCAAAAGAGTATCCTGAAATTCAGTTCGACGAGGCAAACGTAGACGCAATTACAATGTGGATGCTCAAGAATCCCTACAACTATGATGTTATGATTGCACCTAATTTATATGGTGACGTTATTAGTGATTTGTCCGCTCAATTGGTAGGAGGGTTGGGATTTGCCTGTAGTGGTAATATCGGCACAAAACTTGCTGTTTTCGAACCTTCTCATGGCTCAGCTCCTAAATATGCTGGTATGTACAAAGTTAATCCAATTGCCACATTTTTAAGTGCAAAAATGATGCTTGATTGGTTAGGCGAAAATGAATTAGCAAATAGGCTGGAAGATGCAATTGCCAAAGTTATCAAAGAAGGAAAAGTGCGAACCTACGATATGGGTGGAACTTCTTCTACTACAGATATGGCTTATGCTGT
>CAYOPF010000004.1:0-44062 GCA_964405755.1 uncultured Chloroherpeton sp. | reverse complement strand
ACAAGATAATTGCAAGTAAAGGAATAATCAAACCACCTAATATAAACCATACGCCCCTTTTTCCTAAGGAATTTTTTCCTTTGGTTAAAATAAGTATTCCTGAAATGGATATTAAAATCATGGCAAATGCATAAATATCTGAAAACCAAACCCACCAACTTCCCGGATTATAATGCAGAAAATTAATTTCATAGAAAAACGGACGTTTTTTAATTGTTTCCAGATAGCCCTTTCCTGTTTCTATATTTAGCGAAACAGAACTTGCATTGGTTAAAAATATTCTAAGTTTATTATATTCAGGAAAATAGAATATTTTAAAATCATCTTGCTTCCCAAATTTTTTTAGAATATTTAATACAAAAGAATTATCAATAGAATCCTTTGGAACCGCATTTCCAAGAGAAAAATGTTTTTGGGATATGATGTAATTAGGATTCCACTGAGCTTTGTGATTTACTGCAATTCCGGAGATACTATAAATAATAGAAATTCCGAAAAAGAAATATCCAAAATCCCTATGAATAATGCGATTCCATTTTCTAAAAATTAGCTTTGCTTTACTTGGCATAGTTAAACTGATGAGTATTAAATTTGAGAATACTTATTTCTTAATTTCTTTCATAACAATGCAATTAAGAGCATATACGGGCAAATACGATTTACCGCTTTCTTGAATTCTCTTTCTCATTTCTTTAACGTCTTTATATGGGTCTTTAAAATTCTTTGCAGATACCTCGGTGCCCTTTTTACCCTGGCTGGTCATAGCGTCACCTTCTTCAGTACAAACTTTAATTGAACCATCATCAATAGCAGCCTTAATGTCGTTTTCCCATTCTTGCAGATATTTTTCATCAATTCTTGCATCTTCAACTACTTTACCATGAATTTCAACATTACTGCCTGTTAATTCGATAGCGAATTTTGGAGAATTTCCGCCAACATTAATTTTCAAAGTTGACTTTGGGTCTTTTCCGAAAATGAACATTTTTTTACCGCTATGTTTACAAACGTGTGATACAGTGCCGGTTATTTTAACTTCCTTGCCCGACCATTGGTCAGGAGAATTTAAAAAATCGTCAACTTTTACTTCAGGTATAACAGCTTTTACTGCAGGATTATCCTTACCTTGATCTGAGCATGAAAAAGTGATAGTAATTAAAGTAATAAATGTGAGTAGAAAGTAATACCTTTTCATTTTTTTCCCTTATATTTAATATTTGCAAATGAATTAATTTACAAAATTAAGGAAAAAATTGTAATTATTTGTGAAAGTGAGAGTGAAAGTGAACGGGACCTGGCCCTGGTCATTATGAGTGTCAGCGAAGAATCCAATCAAAATCTACAACACCTATGGCGAATGTGTAAAGAATACCGCGCCCCTTCGGGACACCCCTTCAGAGAAGGGGAATATAAGGATTGATATTTTGCATTTGACAGCAGGCGTGTTATTTATTAAATATGGAAATTATCTACAAAAAATTATGGAGGTGAGGTAAAAATTAGGTAAATTTGTAAAACTAATATTGGTGCTTTGTGAATCAGTTCATTAAAACTCTTTTATTGATTTCTGTACTAATTGCATTAATTTCTGCATGTACAGATGATAATTCTATAAATAATAATGACTCGAATAATCTATTACTAAGACATATTGTTAATGTCGATAACCAAGACGCAATAGTTGCAATTCCCAATGAAATAGAAGTTCTTATTCCTAAGGGTGCATTCGAAGGAGATGCTACTATTCTAATAAAATCAGTTGATTTAAAATCCTTGCCTTCTCATAAAGAATTTGAAATGATTCAAGCTTATGAAGTTACTTCAACTTCTGGGTCGAGTTTTAAAAAAGACTTAAAAATAACAATAAAATATAAACCTGGTAAAGTCCAAACACTTTCGTCAAATAATGGAGCGGCTTTTTTTACATGAAAAAACAAACAAATTAATTCCTTTTTTAGATTATACTGTCGATAGTCTGAAAAATGAAATAGTAATTAAAACAAACCACCTAACAAAACTAGGAATATTTTCATATTATGCTTTGCAAGGTTACACACATACTTCAAAATCAACACACTTTGAAATTTATTGGAAAGAGACGGGAGTATTAACAAATCAAGAATATAGCTCACCCTACAGCATGACAAATAATATGATTGATACCCACTACATACAAGATATTTTATTCTATTTGGAAAAATCATGGGATGCTTATCATAACGCTGATTTATGTTTGCCCTCTTCAAGAATTAAAGTCTTTGTAACAAATTTAGAAAAAGGTACTGATGGACAAACTAGTTTTTTGGCAAATATATATTAATCAACGAATTGAAGCAACAAATTATGCAACAACAGCTGAAACTCTCCCTACAGTGTGTGCTCATGAATTGATGCACTATGTGCAGGATTATTATTATATGCAATTGTTTTCAGATTATACTATTAAGTGGTGGTTAGAGGCAACTGCAGTCCAGGCAGACAAATTTGTTTTTCCAAAAACCAAAAAGTTTGAAGTAGTTGAGTATGCTGATAACATAAATTTAAACTTAGCAAAACCATGGGATGATAGTAACTCAGACCCAAACTATTATACTGCTGGAACATTTTTATCTTATCTTATTTACCATCGAGAGGGTGAAAAATTAAGCTTTCCAAAAATGATTAAGGAAGGTGGTAATGAAAAGAATGTATCAAATATGCGAACTTTTTTGGATAACTTGATAAAATCTGATTTAGGTTCTAATGGTATTGGAGAGGAATTCAAGGATTTCATAAAGTGGGCATTTGAGCGAAAAGGGGAAATTAAAATTCCAGTTTCAAGACCTACCCCAACCCCACTGTATTCTAATTTTAAAAACGCAATTTTAAAAACTAAATACGATTCTTTTGATCTAAATGCATTAATTCCAAGGCTATCAGTTGCATTTTTCAAAGGTCTTAATGCTCAAGGTGAAAAACAATCAATGACAGTTCAAATAAATGAAAAGTCGGCGTATGTTGATGCATTTGTTTATAAGGTGTTTGAAAATGGTGAAGTGATATTCGTTACACAATTAAATCAAAATGAAAGCGTAAAGGTCGAATTATCCGATACTAAAAAGGAATGGGCTGAAGTTGTATGTATAAATAAATCAAAAGAAGAAGATGGTAATACAAAAGTAACTTTTAGTTTTGAGGATAAACCATATATAAGTTCCATCACTCCAGATAAAGCTAAAGTCGGCGATGAAATTAAAATTAATGGTTCAAATTTTGGTGTTCGCAATAGCAGTTCCGAAGTTTATTTTGAATACATTAAACTAAACTTGGACAAATTAGACAAATATTTGAAATCATGGAATGACAATCAAATTGTTATCACAGTTCCCGAAGGTGCAACTAGTGGAGATGTATATATAAGAAAAGATAATACAACCGGCAATAAGGTTTATTTTGAAGTTCTTAAATCAGCACCAGTAATTGATTCGGTACGTATGAAAGTTAATTATACTGACGGTGTTGAGATATATAAACCATGGGGTTTTGCTACAATCAATAGTAGAATTCGTATTTTTGGGAAGAATTGGATAAAAGATGCATCTAGAACATTTGTAAGAATCAATAATAGTCAAGATGCTAAGATTATTACTTTAAGTGATAAATATATCGAATTTGAAGTTCCTTCTGCGAAAGGAAATATCCAAGTTTCTGTGAAAAGCGATGGTTTGGAAAGTGCGACCAAAGACTTTTTTGTTGGAATACCTCTGGAGGAATTAAAAAAACTTGAGTTTTTAGAATATCGTATGCATTATTATATAACATACATTGATCATGCCAAACAAGAAATCACCATATCTTATGGAAGTACCCTCGGAAAAGATTTCGTGAAATCGAAAATATGGAATGGCAATATATTGACAATTAGTAATGAAAATGTCTCTGCGAAAATTACTTTTAGTAGTGATGGAACTTCTATAGAGAATGTTGACTATGTTGAATATAAATCATATTGGAAAACCCAGTTTACTATTAAAAACATTTTACCTAATTTCTCAAATGGTGGTTTTGTATATGGTTACACTAAAACAGGTTTTAGTACTTTAGATTTTTTAAATGTAAAAATCAATCCAGATGATAATAAATCCACTTTCAAAGCAATTGGAAATGCACCTGCTGGGCAGGCAAATTGATTTGATATTTACTTCAATTGGGCGCTGGTTAAATAGAAAAAAAGAATAAATTTAATTAATTTGATTGCAAAGTCCATAAACTGTAAAATTGAACAATAAAAGCAAATACATATATTCGTTAGGTGAGTCCAAATTTTCTAATGGTATATGCAATTAAGAGCTGTAATATATTCTAAGTTTTTTCCAATAACAACCTTATTTGATAAGTTATAAAAATCAATAAGAATCTATTCCTGATTTAATACTTAAGTAATCGAAACATAACCCGCTATATAATTATAATGTTAAAAAATAATATGTAGTTTTATTCGTTTTTTCCTGTCTTTGAAAAAATATTAAAAAAAAAATAAAAAAATATTAAAAAAAATTGAAATTTTGTATTGTTATGTGCAAAACTTTTCATAATTTTGTAAGCTCTATGAGAGACAAATATTAAAAAAGTCCATTAGGAGTTAATGTGCCGACTATAAGTCAACTAGTAAGAAAAGGAAGAAAGAAGCCAGTATATAAAAGTAAATCACCGGCTTTAAAAAGTTCACCTCAACGAAGAGGGGTTTGCACACGTGTTTACACAACAACACCAAAGAAACCAAATTCGGCTTTAAGGAAGGTAGCAAAAGTAAGATTATCGACAGGAATCGAAGTGATTGCCTACATTCCTGGAGAAGGTCACAACTTACAAGAGCACTCAATCGTTTATGTTCGTGGTGGCAGAGTGAAGGACTTACCAGGCGTTCGCTACCACATAGTTCGTGGCGCTGCCGATACTCAAGGTGTTGCAGCTCGCCAGCAAGGACGTTCGAAATATGGCAGTAAGAAGAAAAAAGTAGCAGCTCCAGTTAAAGGTAAGAAATAATTAATAGGTTGAAGAATGAGAAAGAAAAGAGCAGAAGTTAGACGAATAACCCCAGATACCAAATATAATGATATTATGGTAGCTAAATTGATAAATTATATGATGTTGCAAGGTAAGAAAAGCACATCTACCAGAATGATATATGATGCATTCGAAATAATAAAAGAAAAAACCAAGGAAGAACCTTTGGATATATTCAAAAAAGCAATGTCGAATGTTTCGCCTGTTATCGAGGTACGTTCTCGTAGAGTAGGTGGTGCAACTTACCAAGTTCCCGTAGAAGTGAAAGAAACACGCCGAATAGCTTTGGCTTTGCGTTGGATCCGTAATTACTCAAGAGATCGCAAGGAAAAAACAATGGCTGCAAAACTGGCTTCCGAAATTATTTCGGCATCCAAAGGCGAAGGCAGTTCTTACAAGAAAAAGGAAGATGTTCATCGTATGGCAGAAGCTAACAAAGCTTTTGCACATTTTCGATGGTAAAAGTAGATTTAGTTCTTTGAAAATTAGAAATTAGAGCAATGGCGAGAGCAGTTCCAATACCACAAATCCGAAATATCGGAATAATGGCACACATCGATGCTGGCAAAACAACAACAACCGAGCGAATTTTATTCTATTCTGGTTATTTGCACAGAATAGGCGAGGTTGACGAAGGCACAGCGTTTATGGATTATATGGAACAGGAGCGAGAGAGAGGAATAACAATCCAATCTGCTGCTGTAACAACATTTTGGAACAGCCATCAAATAAATATAATCGATACTCCAGGACATGTGGACTTTACAAGTGAAGTTCAACGATCTCTGAGAGTCCTCGATGGGGCAATTGCAGTTTTTTGCGCCGTTGGAGGTGTAGAACCCCAATCAGAACGAGTCTGGCGACAAGCCGACGAATTCAAAGTTCCACGAATTGCGTATGTCAATAAACTGGACAGAATGGGGGCTAACTTTGACCGGGTTCTCCAAATGATAGTGGAGAAGTTAAATGCAAACCCCATTCCAATTCAATTCCCGATGGGTGCCGAAGAATTTTTCGAAGGCATCGTCGATATAATCAAGATGAAGGCATTCTTCTTTGATCCGGAAAAATATGGCGCAGAATATCAAATTTCCCAAATACCAGAAAAATATCAAAATATTGCAAATACATATCGCTCCGAAATGCTCGAAAAAATAGCCGAATTAGATGATTCTCTGCTAGAAATGTATCTTAATGGAGATGAGATCGATGAATCGGATATTAAAACAGCTTTACGCAAAGGCACTATCGAAGGTAAGTGTGTACCAATTTTTTGTGGCTCGTCCCTTAAAAATGTTGGTGTTCAACCATTGTTGGATGGTGTTATTGATTATTTGCCATCACCAGCAGACATTGGCTCTGTTATTGGTTTTGAAGCTAATGATCACGAAAAGTTAGTAAATATCGACCTCGATGACGAATCCCCATTTACTGCATTATCCTTTAAAGTAATTTCCGATCCATTTGTTGGTCGGTTAAATTTTATTAGGATTTATTCTGGTGTTCTTAAACTAGGTAGTAGTGTCGAAAACACATCATTAGAACGCAAGGAAAAAATTAATAAAATTTTTAGAGTCTATTCCAACAAAAGAGAAGAAATTTCCGAAGCATACTCCGGCGAGATAGTAGCTATTCCGCAAATGAAGTTCACCTCGACAGGAGATACAATTTGTTCCAATCGTAAGTTGGTTTACGATAAAATTCGTTTCCTCGAACCTATGATTGATATGTCGATCGAAGCAAGGACTTTGGCTGATCAGGAAAAAATGTTGACTGCTTTAGCGAAATTCACAGACGAAGACCCAACTTTCCGGTTCAAGACCGATGAAGAAAGTGGACAAATAATAATCAGTGGAGTTGGAGAATTACAATTGGAAATAGCTGTCGATAGATTGAGAAGAGAGCACAATGTGGAAGCACGCTCGGGCAAACCTCAAGTATCTTATCGGGAAACTATTTCGATGCCAATTACCGAAGAGTATCGTTACGACAAGCAACATGGCGGTAAAGCACAATCCGGTTGGGTTAAAATATTGACAGAACCCAACGAAGAGAACAAAGGCAACGAGGTGCTAAATAATTTTGCTGACAAGAAAACTTCCAAGCTGGTAATTGATGCTGCAATTAATGGTTTGCGCGAATCACTACAAATGGGTATGCAAGGTTATCCGTTGGTAGATGTAAAAGTTACTTTACTCGAAGTAGAATTTATTGAAAATGTTACTACAGATTTAGGTACAAAGATTGCCGCTTCGAATGCTATTAAGGAAGGATTGCGTAAGGTAGGAACCACAATATTGGAGCCAATATTCAAAGTTGAAATCACATCTCCCGAACAATATGTTGGAGATTTAATTTCAGATTTGAATTCTCGAAAAGGACGAATAAATTCGCTAGATGCAAAAGGAAACATACAAATTATCGAAGGAGAAGCGCCATTGTCTAATTTATTTGGGTATGTTAGTGCACTACGCACACTATCCCAAGGGAGAGCAGGATATACGATGACATTTTCTCATTATAGTCCAGCTCAGTAGAAATTGAAAATTTAAAACAAAAAATTTAAAAAAATAAAAATTAGGAGTAAATTATGGCTAAAGAGGTATTTCAAAGGAATAAACCACACGTTAACGTTGGCACAATTGGTCACGTTGATCATGGTAAAACAACATTGACAGCTGCAATCACAATGGGATTGTACAAAAAATTCAGCAAAGGTGAAGTTCGAACATTTGATTCGATCGACAATGCACCAGAAGAAAAAGCACGCGGTATAACGATTGCAACTGCACACGTAGAATACGAAACAGATGCTCGCCACTATGCTCACGTTGACTGCCCAGGCCACGCTGACTATATTAAAAATATGATCACTGGTGCTGCCCAGATGGATGGTGCAATTTTAGTTGTTGCTGCAACTGATGGTCCTATGCCTCAAACCCGTGAACACATTTTGTTAGCTCGCCAAGTTGGTGTTCCTAAGATTATTGTGTTTATGAACAAGGTTGATGCTGCTGACCCAGAATTGTTGGATTTAGTTGAGATGGAAATTCGTGAATTACTTACTATGTATAAGTTCCCAGGTGACGATATTCCTATCGTTCGTGGCTCAGCTCTCCATGCATTGGATGCAGGTTCTGCTAGCGATGCAACTGCTGAAGATCCAAGACTTCAATGCATTTACGAATTGATGGAAGCAGTAGATAGCTATATCCCAACTCCAGAACGCGATGTAGATAAACCATTCTTGATGCCAGTGGAAGACGTGTTCTCAATCACAGGTCGTGGTACAGTAGGAACAGGTAGAATCGAACGCGGCAAAGTGAAAGTTAACGAAGAAGTAGAAATCGTAGGATTTGGTTTGCACAAGAAAACAACTTGTACAGGCGTGGAAATGTTCCGTAAATTGTTGGACGAAGGTTTTGCTGGTGACAACGTAGGTTTATTGCTACGCGGTGTCGACAAGAAAGAATTAGAAAGAGGTATGGTTATTTCCAAACCAGGTTCGATAACACCACACCATAAGTTTACTGCACAGATTTACGTTTTGAAGAAGGAAGAAGGCGGTCGCCACACTCCATTTTTCACTGGATATCGTCCACAGTTTTATTTTAGAACAACAGACGTTACAGGATCACTCCATTTACCAGGAAACATCGAAATGGTTATGCCTGGCGATAACTTGGATGCTATCGAAATAGAGTTGATAACTCCAGTTGCAATGGAAGAAGGATTGCGTTTCGCAGTACGCGAAGGTGGAAGGACAGTAGGTGCAGGCGTTGTAACAAAGATTATTGAATAAAATCGAAAAGCCAAAAAATGCAAAAAATCAGAATTAAATTAAAGTCTTATGACCACAATCTAATCGACAAAAGTAGCGAAAAGATTGTGAAAACATTGAAGCAAACAGGAGCACTGGTCGTAGGGCCAGTGCCACTGCCAACAAGAAGACAAATTTACACGGTCAATCGCTCTCCGCACGTGGATAAGAAATCGAGAGAGCAATTTGAACTATTAACTCATAAAAGATTAATTGATATTTTCAATTCATCACAGAAAACAGTAGATGCACTGATGAGGCTTGAATTGCCGGCAGGTGTAGATGTAGAAGTCAAAGTATAAGGGAAAAAATGAAAGCAGCAATACTTGGCAGAAAAATAGGAATGACTACGCTTTATACCGAGGAAGGTAGACAAATACCTGTAACATTGGTACAAGCTGGTCCGTGCCCGGTAGTAAAATTGCGAACGCTCGAAAACGATGGCTATAATTCAGTAGTAGTTGGATTCGAAGAAGTTCAAGAGAAAAAATTAACAAAACCAGTTTTAGGTCAGTTTAAGAAAAACGGTCTAAAACCACATAAGTTGTTAAAAGAATTTAGAGATTTGGAAGGGAGTTACTCAACTGGCGATGTTCTTACAGTCGAAAAGTTTCAAATAGGTGATAAGGTCAAAATAGTAGGTACTTCCAAAGGTCATGGATTCCAAGGCGTTGTTAAGCGACACCACTTTGGAGGCATTGGAATGATAACTCACGGACAATCCGACAGAGTGAGACACCCTGGTTCGATTGGATCATCATCCTACCCATCCAAAGTATTGAAAGGTATAAGAATGGCAGGCCAAATGGGTAACAAACGCATAAGTGCCCGTAACTTAGAAATCGTAGAAATATTTCCGGAACAGAACTTGATATTGATTAAAGGTAGCGTGCCTGGTGCAAAGAATGGTTTATTAGAAATATTGAAAGGATAAAGAGATGCAAGTAGATTTATATAACAAACAAGGCGAAGTAGTAGGCCAAGTGGAATTGAGTGATGCAATTTTTGCAATTAAACCCAATGAATATGCAATTCACCAAAATGTGGTTGCTTATTTAGCTCACCAAAGACAAGGCACACATAAGGCAAAAGATAGATCGGAAGTATCTGGTGGTGGTAAAAAGCCATGGCGTCAGAAAGGACGCGGAACTGCAAGAGCTGGTTCCACTCGTTCACCTCTTTGGGTAGGCGGTGGTGCTGTTCATGGACCAAAACCACATCAATATAATTTGAAAGTTCCAGTTAAAGTTAAAAGATTAGCTAAAAAATCTGCGTTATCGATTAGAATAAGCGAAAATACAGTTAAAGTTCTAAATGAATTTAACCTTGATAATTTCAAAACTAAAGAAGTAATGCAATTGCTAAAGAATTTGAAATTAGATGGTCAATCAACATTAATTTTGACAGAAGAAGTAGATAAATTTTTCTATGTATCTACACGAAATATTCCGAAGGTGGATGTTCATCCAGCTGATAAGATATCAGTTTACGATATAATGACACATAAGAATGTAGTGATATTGCAAAATGCAATCAACAAAATCGAAGAAATTTTAAAGTAAGGGGTAAGCAATGTTCGACATAATCAGAAGACCGATCATATCGGAAAAAGCAATGGGTATGGGACATAATAGACAATATGTATTCGAGGTAGCCCCAAACTCCAATAAAATTGAAATTAAGAAAGCAGTAGAAGAACTTTACGAAGTAGAAGTGCAAAGCATTCGTACATTGAATATGAAGGGGAAAAACAAATCCCGATTTACCAAAAAAGGGTTGATGAAAGGGCGTACAGCATTAAGAAAGAAGGCTTATGTAACTTTGAAAGAAGGTTTCGTTATTGAAATAGTATCAGGTGCACAAGAAGAATAATTGAGAGAAGAAAAAAATGGGAATAAGAACATTAAAACCAATCACACCAGGAACAAGGTTCTACTCAGTAGATGATTTTTCGGATGTAACAACCGATAAACCATATAAAAAGTTAACCGCTCCAATTAAGAATACTGGTGGAAGAAACAATACAGGCCGAATAACATCTCGTCACCGAGGAGGTCGTCATAAAAGGTTGTACCGTATAATCGATTTTAAAAGAAATAAATTCGATATTCCTGCAACAGTCGAAACAATTGAATATGATCCGAACCGTACAGCAAGAATAGCATTAGTAAAGTATCAAGATGGTGAATTGAGATATATCTTGGCACCCGACAAACTGAAAGTAGGCGACGTTATTTTAACATCTCCAAATGCAGAATTCAAAGATGGAAATGCATTACCCTTGAAAAATATTCCAGTTGGTTTATTTATCCATAATATAGAAATGAAGCCAGGCAAAGGCGGACAACTAGCCCGTAGTGCTGGTGTGTCGTGCCAATTGTTGGCAGTGGAAGGCAAACATGCTCACATCAAGTTGCCATCAGGCGAAATCCGAATGGTGAATAGCAATTGCTTTGCAACTATTGGAAAAGTGAGCAATCCTGATCATTTCAACATATTGTGGGGCAAAGCAGGCAGATTGCGATGGAAAGGAGTTCGTCCACAATCACGCGGTATGGCAATGAACCCTGTAGATCACCCGATGGGTGGTGGCGAAGGTGCTTCGAAATCTGGTGGTGGTCGCCAGCATCCAGAGTCACCTTGGGGTAAATACGCAAAAGGTTTGAAAACAAGAAAACCAAAGAATCAATCTAATAAATACATTGTTAGAAGAAGAAAAAATTAGGAAAGAATAATGTCGAGATCTTTAAAAAAAGGTGTATTTGTCCACTTCAAGTTGCTAAAGAAAATCGAAGATTTGAACACTTCGAAGAAGAAGCAAGTAATAAAAACATGGTCGAGAGCATCCACTATAATGCCCGACTTTGTAGGACATACAATTGCAGTGCATAATGGTAAAAACTTTGTACCCGTTTATATAACTGAAAATCTAGTTGGACATAAATTAGGTGAATTCGCACCAACACGTGTATACCGTGGTCATGCAGGTAATCGCAAAGATGGTAAGAAATAAGGAGTAAAAAATGATGGAAGCAAGAGCAATTAAAAAACATATCCGATCCTCACCCGTAAAGATGAGATTAGTCATCGATATGATTAGAGGTAAGAAAGCTTCAGAAGCAGTTGGAATTCTACATTTTCACCCTAAGAAAGCAGCTAGAGTTGCCGAACAAACTTTGAAATCAGCAATTTCCAATCTTAGCAATAAGAAGCGAGATTTAGGAATACCTGTAAAGGAAGAAGAATTCGTAGTTTCGATTGCTAAAGTAGATGTTGGACCTACAATGAAAAGGATTCAGCCTGCACCAATGGGCCGAGCTTATAGAGTGAAAAAGAGAAGTAATCACTTGACAATAATTGTGTCCGATGGACAAATTGAAGAAAATAATCAAAATAATGAGGAGTAAATCTTGGGACAGAAAACTAATCCAGTAGGTTTAAGATTAGGCATCACAAGAGGTTGGGATGCAAATTGGTTTGATGATATTAATTATGCAGAGAAGTTAACCGAAGATTTGAAAGTAAGGAATTACATCCGTAATCGTAAGAAGAATGCTGGTATATCAAGAATAATCATCGACAGAACTGCAAAGCAATTAAGGATAACGATTCATACTTCTCGTCCAGGTGTGATTATAGGTAAATCAGGTAAAGATATTACTCAACTAGAATATGAAATCAAGAAAGTAACTAACAAAGAAGTTAAGATAATGATTCATGAGATTAAGCGTCCCGAACTCGATGCTTACCTGGTTGGAGAAACAATCGGCCAACAATTAGAGAAAAGAGTATCTTTCCGTCGCGCAATGAAACAAGCAGTTTCGGCAGCAATGAGAATGGGTGCAATCGGAATCAAAGTTATGTGTAGTGGCAGATTGGGCGGAGCCGAAATGGCACGTACCGAACAATACAAAGAAGGTAGAACTCCTTTGCACACACTGAGAGCAGATATTGATTATGCAATCCAAAGGGGCGAAACTATCTATGGTTCCATTGGTATCAAAGTGTGGATATTCAAAGGCGAAATTTATTAAGAAACGAGGTAAAAAATGTTAGCACCAAAAAGAGTAAAATTCCGTAAACCGCAAAGAGGTAAAAGAAGAGGCAAAGCATGGCGAGGTTCTCAGGTTGCATTTGGATCCTTTGCACTAAAGGCAATGGAAGCAGCATGGATAACAAATCGCCAAATAGAATCTGCCCGTATCGCGATAAACAGATACTTGAAGCGTGACGGTAAAATATGGATTAGAATATTTCCCGATAAAGCATACACAAAGAAGCCAGCAGAAACTCGTCAAGGTAGCGGTAAAGGAAGTCCCGAAGGCTGGGTGGCAGTAGTTCGCCCAGGCAGAATTATGTTCGAAGTTGATGGAGTGACCCGCGATGCAGCTATGGAAGCGTTGCGTTTAGCTTCGCACAAACTTCCGATTAAAACAAAATTTGTTGAACGAATTGATTTGGTATAGAAATGAAAGCTAGAAAAGCAAAAGATTTACGAGAACTTAGCGATATGGAATTGAAAAATTTGCTAGATGAATCCAAGGAAACTTTGGCTCGCCAAAGAATACAACATTCATTGAAGCAATTGACAGATACGGCAGGTTTGACTACTTTGAGAAAGGATATTGCAAGGATTGAAACTTTAATTAAAGAAAGAAAACAAACGAACTAAAATGAACGATAAAACTCAAATGGAAACAATGGATGTTGTGGTTAAAAAACCACATAAAAGGATACTTCAAGGTGTGGTAACATCTGATAAAGCAGATAAAACCATTGCTGTGAAAGTAGAAAGGCAAGTAGCCCATCCAATCTACAAAAAGTACTATAAACAAAGTAAAAAGTTTATGGCTCACGACGAGAGTAACGATGCACATATAGGTGATATAGTTAAAATTCGTGAAAATCGTCCTCTAAGTGCCCGTAAAAGATGGGTTTTAATTGAAATTGTTGAACGAGCTAAATAGTGGGTGAAAGATGATACAGGAAGAAACCAATTTAACCGTTGCAGATAACTCAGGTGCGAAAAAAATTCGCTGCATCAGAGTTCTCGGAGGCCATGGTAAAAGATATGCAAGCTTAGGAGATTTGATTGTAATTACAGTTAAATCAGCTATACCTAATGCCCCTGTCAAAAAGGGAAAAGTATACAAAGCAGTTGTCGTTCGTACCAAAAAGGAAGTACGTCGTCGTGATGGTTCCTACATTAGGTTCGACGATAATGCAGCTGTAATTTTAAACGAGAAAGGCGAACCACGCGGAACCCGTATCTTTGGTCCGGTTGCTCGAGAGTTAAGAGAAAAAAATTATATGAGAATTGTTTCCCTTGCACCAGAAGTGTTATAATTCGGAGAAAAGTGAAAAATGAAACTGAAAATTAAGAAAAATGATACAGTGATGGTTATCACTGGCAACGATAAAGGCAAAACAGGAAGAGTGTTGGAAGTTATACCCGATAGGATGAGAATCTTGGTCGAAGGTGTAAATATCAGAACAAAGGCATCTCGTCCGACTCAGCAAAATCCGAAGGGTGGGCTAATTCACAAAGAATTACCTATACATTACTCAAATGTTCAATTAATTGATTCCGATAAAAAGGCAACCAGAGTTGGAGTTCGATTGACTGATAAAACAAACACAAAGGGTAAAGTGATTAAGCAACGATATGCCAAATCTAATGGTAAAGTAATATAATAGAGGGGAAGATTAAAATGGCTAAAACAGTTAAAAAAGCAGCGGGTAAACCAGGGTCGAAGAAAGCCGACTATATTATGGATGGCAAGAGATTGGATGAGGTTAAGGATAGTGAAATTCCAAAACCAAGACTGCACGACTTCTACATTAATAATGTTGTGCCAAACTTGATGAAGAAATTTAATTATTCCAACCCAATGCAAGTACCAAGATTGGAAAAAATTTCTATGAATATGGGAATAGGTGATGCAGTTGGTGACCCAAAATTACTTCAGAATGCAATTAATGAATTAGAATTGATTTCAGGTCAGCGACCTTCAATTCGAAAAGCTAAAAGATCAATTTCGAACTTCAAATTACGACAAGGCATGCCAATTGGTGCAATGGTTACTTTGCGTCGTGCACGGATGCTCGAATTTTTAGACAGATTTATAAATATAGCTTCGCCACGTATACGTGACTTTAGAGGATTTCCGGACAAAGGCTTCGACGGAAGAGGCAACTTTTCGTTAGGCATTAAGGAACAAATCATATTTCCAGAGATAGACGTGGACAAAGTAGGTCGTATAACCGGGCTAGATATAACATTTGTAACAAGTGCAAAAACAGATGAAGAAGCTTATGCATTGTTGCAAGAATTTGGTTTTCCATTCAGAAAGAAAGAATAGGTGAAGATAAATGGCAAAATTAAGTGTCATACAAAGAAATCTCAAACGAATTCGAATGGTTGAAAAATACCAGGCGAAGAGAGAAGAATTAAAATCAAAAGGCGATTGGGAAGGGCTACAAAAACTACCAAGAAACAGTTCCCCCTCCCGAGTCAGATTACGATGCTCAGTAACCGGTCGTGGACGCGGTGTTTACAGAAAATTTGGATTGTGTAGAAATCAACTCAGGCAATTAGCTTTGGATGGTAAGTTGCCAGGTGTTCATAAAGCAAGTTGGTAATAAAGGAAGAGGAAAAATATGCCAGTATCAGATCAAGTAGGTGATTTTTTAACCAGAATTCGTAATGCCGGTGCTGCAGGTCATAGTCATACCCAAGCGCCATTGAGCAAAATTAAGGAAAGAATAGCCTTGATTTTGAAAGATCAAGGGTTTATCGATAACTTCGAAGTAATCAGAGAAGGAATACAAGGAGTTATTAAAATAAAGCTAAGATATCACAATAAAAAACATGTTATTAGAGAAATAAAAAGAGTATCGAAACCAGGCAGAAGAATTTATTCACCAGTTGAACAATTGCCAAAAGTTTATAATAGCTTGGGAATTGCTATTGTTTCGACATCAAAGGGTATAATGACCGACAAACAAGCAAGGCATTATAACGTTGGCGGTGAAGTAATTTGCACTATTTGGTAGAAATAAGGAGAAATTAAAGTGTCGAGAGTAGGAAAAAAACCGATAACCATTCCAGATAAAGTACAAGTATCCTTCGATGGCCGTACTTTGAAAGCAAAAGGACCTTTGGGAGAATTAACTTTTGATATCCCCGAACCAATTGCATTTAATGTTGAGGACAATGTATTAACTTTTAGTCGACCAAATGATGAGAAAAGAGTAAGAGCTCTCCATGGATTGTCTCGTGCATTGAGCTTCAATACAATTTACGGAGTGAAGGATGGATTTTCGAAAACATTGAAAATCGAAGGAATAGGTTATAAAGTTGAATTGAAGGGAAAAGGTTTACTATTTTCCCTAGGATATTCACACCCAATATACTTTTTACCTCCGGATGGTATTACTTTTGAAGCTCCAAACGCAAATACAGTAATAGTTAAAGGAGCCAACAAAGAAATCGTAGGATTGGTTGCAGCAAAAATTAAAAAGCTAAGACCACCAGAACCATACAAAGGTAAAGGTGTACGATACGAAGGTGAATATGTTCGCCGCAAAGAAGGCAAAAAAGCATCAAAATAATTAAGAAATAAACACTGAAAAACGATGAATAGATTTGAACTAAAAAAAATAAGACGTGCCCGACGCAAGATGTCGATTCGCAAAGATATCTATGGCACAACGGAGAAACCAAGATTGAGCATTTTCCGTAGTTTGAACAATATCTTTGTTCAATTGATAGACGATACAAATGGAAACGTTGTATTATCGGCATCTACAATTGATAAAGAAGTTAAAACTAAAATTACCGACAAAATGACCAAGATTGACCAATCCAAACTAATTGGAAAAATTATAGCCGAACGAGCAATTGCTCAAAATATAAAAGAAGCAATTTTCGACAGAAACGGATATATTTATCATGGTAGAGTTAAAGCTCTTGCAGATGCTGCTAGAGAAAGTGGACTAAAGTTATAATTAGAGGAGTAAAAAGGTGGCAATAGTAAAATCATCAGAAATAGAATTATTTAATAAGTTGGTGTACGTAGGCCGTACAGCAAAAGTCGTTAAAGGTGGTCGTCGTTTTAGCTTCTCTGCATTAGTAGTAGTAGGCGATAAGCAAGGACACGTCGGATACGGATTGGGCAAAGCGGGCGAAGTAGTGGATGCAGTAACCAAAGCAACTGAAGCAGCTAAAAAGAGTATCGTTGCTGTGACAATTCAAAACGGAACAATACCTCATGCAATTTTAGCTAAATACGGGGCAGCTAAGGTACTACTGAAGCCAGCAAGTCCCGGAACGGGAGTAATTGCATCTGGAGCAATTCGTGCAGTGTTGGAAATGGCAGGTGTCGAGAACGTGTTAACCAAGAGTCTTGGTTCGACTAACCCTCATAATGCTTTGAAAGCGACAGTAAGAGCTTTGCAAACAATTGAAGATGCTACATCGGTTGCAGCAAGAAGAAAAATTCCTCTTGAAAAAGTAATTAAGGGCTAAGAAAATGGGAAATTTAAAAATAACCCAAATTCGAAGTATAATAAAAACATTGGAAGTTCAAAAAAGAACAATTTCAGCGATGGGATTGGGACGACCAAATTATCACACAATCCTACCCGATAACGATCAAACTTGGGGTATGATTGAAAAAGTAAAACATTTAGTAAAAGTAGAAAAATTACCAGAATAAGAGAGTATATAAGATGAAACACATTGGTAATCTAAATATTCCTAAGGGAGCAGTTAAATCCAAGAAAAGAATTGGTCGCGGACAAGGTTCGGGCAAAGGCGGAACATCCACACGTGGCCATAAAGGGCAAATGTCCCGTCGCGGTGCAAGTATTCCTGCATTCTTCGAAGGCGGTCAAATGCCACTCTCCCGCAGAGTTCCTAAGTTTGGATTTACTAACAATTTTAGGATTGAATTCCAGGAAGTTAATGTTAGCAGATTGCAAGAACTTGCAGAAAGGAATGCATTCGAAAATAATGTTGTAAATAAAGAAGTATTGTATAATTTAAGAGTAATCCGTAAGAAGAAATTACCAGTCAAAATATTAGGAGTTGGCGAACTGACAGTAGCATTGCAAGTAACTGCTGACGCGTTTACACAAACTGCTAAAACTAAAATTGAATCAAACGGAGGCTCGGCAATCGTAAATGGCTAATTTTACACAAACTATACAAAATATGTTCAAGATAGAGGATTTAAGATACAAAATCCTTTACACTCTTGGTATATTAATAATAATAAGAGTCGGTGCACACATTACTTTACCAGGTATCGATGTATCAGCTTTAAAGATAGCAGCAGCTTCGGACCAAAATACATTATTCGGCTTGTTTGATATGTTTGTGGGTGGTGCGTTTTCCAATGCAGCAATTTTTGCATTAGGAATTATGCCCTACATCACCACATCTATTATTTTGCAAATGGCAGGAATGGTAATTCCAGAGTTGCAAAAAATGCAGAAAGAAGGCGAAGAAGGCAGAAGAAAAATCAATCAGTGGACAAGAGTTGGAACAGTTTTAATTGCAGCAATGAACGGTTGGGGTTTCGCTATTAAATTGGCTTCTCAAACTACTCCAGGTGGCGCACCTGTTGTACCCGATGCAGGGTTCTTGTTCTACTTAACCACTACATTTATGCTTACTGCAGGTGTAATCTTTATGATGTGGTTGGGTGAACAAATTACCGAACGCGGTATCGGAAATGGTATTTCACTTATTATTTTTGTCGGTATTATTGCAAGACTACCCGACTCATTATGGCAAGAGTGGAATCTTGTCGCTTCGGGTTCGCGTCACTGGATTATCGAAATTATCGTGTTAGTATTATTGGTAGCAGTAATTGCAGCTGTAATTTTAGTTACTCAGGGATCACGGAGGATACCCGTACAATATGCCCGTCGGCAGGTAGGGAAAAAAGTTTATGGTGGAACTACACAATACATACCATTACGGGTGAATACTGCTGGTGTGATGCCAATCATTTTTGCACAATCGTTAATTTTTATCCCAAATACAGTACTTGGGTTCTTTCCAGAAAATCAGACTCTACAATATATTGCCCATTTATTTAGCGATAGATCATTTGTATATGCAGCGATATACGGTTTGATGATTGTGTTCTTTACATATTTCTATACGGCAATTGTTTTCAATCCGCAGGAAATATCAGATAATATGAAAAAACAAGGTGGGTTCGTCCCAGGAATTCGTCCGGGTAAACCTACAGCAGAATATATTGAAAGAATTCTTACTTTAATCACTTTACCAGGTTCAATTTTCTTAGCAATAGTTGCAATCTTACCAACATTTATCATGAACATATTTAACGTAACTTCGACATTTGCTCAGTTCTTTGGAGGAACAAGTTTGCTTATCATCGTTGGGGTTATGTTGGACTCATTGCAACAAGTAGAATCGCATCTATTAATGCGCCACTACGATGGATTTATGAAAACTGGTAAAATTAAAGGAAGATCAGGTGTTGGCGGATTTTAATAATTTCGTCATAGAAAATGGTATTAATGGTTACTTAGAGATTACGAAGTGATATTTACTAGTTATAATTCAGATGAATTTAAGTTCTTTGAAAAAGCGAACAGAATAGTTGCCGAAACATTAGCAAAATTACAAAGCTTGGTTAAGCCCGGTATTACAACCCATGAATTGGACAAAATTGCTGAAGATTATATCCTTAGCCAGAATGCAAGACCTGCATTCAAAGGATATGGAAACACAAAAAATAAATTTCCTTCAACAATTTGTGCATCGGTGGACGAAGTTGTAGTTCATGGATTACCTAATAATATACCGCTACAGGAAGGTCAGATAGTATCGATTGATGTTGGAGCCGAGTACAAAGGATTTTATGGCGACAGTGCAATAACCTGTATTGTCGGCGAAACCAATCCTGAAATCAGGGACCTTGTGGTAAGAACCGAAGAGGCACTATTCAAGGGTTTGGAAAACGCAATATCAGGTAATAAAATATATGATATTGCTCGTGCGGTCCAACAACATGTGGAAGGCTATGGTTACAGCGTAACCAGAGAACTTGTGGGACATGGAATTGGGAAAAAACTGCACGACGACCCGCCAGTACCAAATTTTGTACCTCTGCTGTTGCATAGAAATCAGTTCCCTAACGTTAAACTTCAGAAAGGAATGGCTTTAGCAATAGAACCGATGATACATTTGGGAAACAAGGAAACGGTACAAGCTAATGATGGATGGTCGATTTGCACAAAGGACCGCAAAGCGGCAGCGCACTGGGAGCATACTATAGTAGTTGATAATGGGAAACCATTAATAATGACATTAAGATAAATAAAAATATGGCTAGAGAAGATTTAATAAAAGTAGATGGAATAATTGACGAAGTGTTGCCCAACACTCAATTCCGCGTAACACTTGAAGGTGGACACAAGGTGTTGGCACATATTTCAGGCAAGATGAGGATGAATTTTATAAAGATATTGCAAGGCGACAAAGTAACTGTAGAAATATCCCCTTACGATTTGACTAAGGGAAGAATAATTTATCGATACAAATAATAGGTGAAATAAATGAAAGTGCGAGCATCAGTAAAAAAACGATCAGCAGAAGACAAGATAGTCCGACGCAAAGGCAGAGTTTATATAATTAACAAAAAGAATCCAAGATTAAAGCAAAGACAAGGTTAAAAGGAGGATTAGGTGGCAAGAATAGCAGGTATAGACTTACCAAAAAACAAGAGAGGCTTTGTTGGATTGACTTATATCTTTGGTATTGGTCCTACAACGGCAAAAGAAATTTTGCAGAAAGCTAATGTATTAGAAACCAAGAGGGTGAACGAATGGACGGACGAAGAAGTTGCGCGCATTCGTTTAGTAATCGACGAATACAAGGTCGAAGGTCAGTTGAGAAGCGAAATTCAGATGAATATCAAACGATTGATGGACATTGTATGCTATCGAGGTCTACGTCATCGCCGAGGATTGCCAGTCCGTGGACAAAGAACACGAACCAACTCTCGTACACGTAAAGGTAGAAGAAAAACAGTTGCTGGAAAGAAAAAAGCAACAGCTAAGAAATAGTATTATTATTTTAAAATGGGTTAAAGAGTGGCAAAGAAAAAAATTAAGAAGAAGACCGTCTCTGATATACACGGCAAAGCATTCATTAAAGCAACTTTTAACAATATTTTGGTTACTATTACCGATTTATATGGTAATGCATTATGCTGGTCATCAGCAGGCAAGAATGGCTTTAAAGGTTCGAAGAAGAACACGCCTTATGCTTCGCAGGTGAGTGCCGAAAAAGCCGCAAAAGATGCATTTGATATGGGTTTAAGGAAAGTTGACGTGTTTATCAAAGGGCCAGGTGCAGGACGTGAAGCTGCTATTAGAGCATTAACTCAAGCAGGTTTAGAAGTACATTCTATTATTGATAGAACACCTATACCACACAACGGATGCCGTCCTCCGAAGAGACGGAGAGTATAAAATTAGAGGTGTTTGAATATGAATTATCAAATGCAAATGCCCGATAGGGTTATTGTAGAAAAAACATCTTCCGATAATCACGGAAGATACATCCTTCAGCCTTTAGAACAAGGTTATGGAGCGACTATTGGCAATGCTATCCGCCGTGTTTTGCTCTCGTCTATCGTTGGCTCAGCTATCGTTGGTGTTAAATTCTCCAACGTTCTCCACGAATTCGAAACAATTAAGGGAGTAACTGAAGATGTTGCCGAAATTATTCTGAATCTGAAAGAAGTAAGATTTAAATTAATCGACAAAAAAATTCAGCGTATCGCTTTTCGATTGAAAGGACCCGGAACCTGGACTGCCAAGGACATACAGGAAGCAAGTTCGTTAATCGAAGTGATGAATCCCGACCACCATATTGCAACATTGGAGGATGATTCCGATTTCGATGTGGAATTGCGTATTGGACGTGGCAAAGGGTACGTTCCTTCCGAAGAACAGCAAGTTTTCGACTTTCCAGTCGGTATGTTGCCAATAGATTCAATATTTACTCCAATTAAAAATGTAATTTATAACGTCGAACCTTTCCGTGTTGGCCAAAAAACCGACTACGAGAGATTGGTGTTGGATATTCGTACGGATGGAACAATTTCTCCTGAGGATGCTCTCCACCAAGCTGCCTCCATAATCCGTGAGCACATTAGATTGTTCATTGATTTTGATTTGCATGTTCAAGTGGAAGTGGAAGAAACCAAGAAAATTGAAGAAACTGTCGCACAGACTGAGCAAAAGAAAATTAAAAATATTTTGCAAACTCCAGTTGAGGACTTGGAATTATCCGTCCGGGCCCACAACTGTCTAAAGAGTGCAAACATCAAGTATGTATATGAGTTAGTGCGATTAGATCAAAACGATTTACTGAAATTCCGAAATTTTGGACGCAAGTCATTAACAGAGCTTGGAGAAGTAATGCAAACTCTTGGATTGGAGTTTGGAATGGATGTTGAGAAATATCTGAAAGAAAATCCAAAACCACAATTTTAATTTTGTTTATTATAATCTTGGAAAATAGAAATGCGACATTTAAAAACAGGAAGAAAGCTAAAAAGAACAAGTAGCCATAAAAAAGCATTAATGAGAAATTTGGCAACTGCATTAGTTACTCATAAGAAAATACACACAACTTTGGCTAAAGCTAAGGAATTGAGACCTTACATTGAAAAGCTAATAACAAGAGCCAAAAAATCGTATATAAAAGAGCAAAATAATTTGTTGTCAGAAGGTAACAAAATTGATGTTCACTCTCGCCGTGTTGCTTCAACTTATGTTTTTGGCAAAGGTGCTGTTCAGGCACTTTTCGACGAAATTGCTCCTAAAGTAATTGAAAGAGCAGGCGGATATACACGCATTATTAAAACCGGTATTCGTCAGGGCGATTCTGCATCTACAGCTATTATTCAATTGGTTGACTGGTACGATATTCAGGATGGTGCAGTTTCTAAAAAACGTCGTAAAAAGGTTGCCGCTAAACCTAAGGCAGCTAAACCTGCAACAACTCCAGCAGAACAATCAGAAGTAGCTAAAGTTGAAGAACCAGTTGCTACAGCTGAAATAGTTGAAGAAGCTCCACAAGAAGCAACAGTTGATACTACTACTGAAACATTAATAGTAGAAGAGGTTGCTGTTGAAGCTCAAGCAGAAGTCCCTACTCCAACTGAAGTTGCAACAGAACAAGCTGAAGAAACTGTGAAATTAGAAGAGGTTGCTGTTGAAGCTCCTACTGCAACAGTAACTCCAGAAGAAGTTCAACCTTCGGACGAAGTTGAAGAGGTTAAAGTAAAGAAAGCTGAAGAATAATAAAGTTATAATATACTTTTTCTATTAAAGTAATTTTAAAGGGGGTATAACCAAATGGTTACAGCCCTTTTACTTTTTGTACTATGAATTATAGATATCCAATTTTTCTAATATTTCGATAATGTCCTCTTTTCTGAATGGTTTTGTAATATACCCATCGAACCCTGAGGATTGTATCTTTGTTTTCTCTTCGATTAGTGCAAATGCGGTGAGTGCAATAACTGGCATATTCAACCCTTTTGCTCTAATTTCGTTTAAAGCCTGAACCCCACTTTTTATCGGCATCCTGATATCCATAAATATAACATCGATATCATTATTCATTTCGATGAGATCGACTGCTTCTTGTCCGTTTTTTGCATAGATAATCTCAACTATATAGTACTTCTCGAGTAATCTGCGTATTAACTGGTAGTTTGAATACTCATCTTCGGCAATAAGGACTTTGATTGATTTGGTTTTTCGGAGTTTTGGGACTTGAACTTTTTCGACTAATTGCTCCTGATTAATATTGACAGGTACATATTTAATTGTAAAGAAGAAAGCTGAACCTAACCCGAATTCGGACTCAACCCATATTGTTCCTTCTAAAACATTAACTAAACCTTGGCATATTGACAAACCTAACCCAGTACCGCCATATTTGCGAGTTTGATAATATTCGTCTCCCTGGCGGAAACGTTCAAATATTTTATTAACACTATCGGGATGTATTCCAATTCCAGTATCTTTAACATAGAATTGGATCTCATCTTCAACGAGCTCGTATCCTATTTCTACGTGACCTTCCTCGGTAAATTTCATAGCATTGCTTACTAAATTGTTCAAGATTTGCTTTAATCGATAGAAATCTGTTTTACACTCAATAGAGGAAGGATGTGTTTTGCCAATTTTTATCTCAACATTTTTATCGAAATGATATTCCTCTAATCTGTTTTGCGATTTAAATGTTTGAACTACTTCATAAACAACTGTTGCAACGTCGCCAACAGATAGGAATACGGTAAGTTGGCCAGCTTCAATTTTAGATAAATCAAGAATATCGTCAATTAATTGGAGTAAATCTTTACCTTTTTGATCAATAATATTCAAGTACTCAGATTTTTCTTCTGAACTAAGCTCGTCATCCTCCAGGAATTGCGAAAACCCAATTATGGCGTTCATAGGTGTTCGAATCTCATGGCTCATATTTGCAAGAAATGCGGATTTCAATAAGTCGCTTTCGACTGCCGCATCCTTTGCCTGAACTAATTCTTCGATTAATTGCTTCTGAACGGTAATATCTCTTGCGGTAGCAATAACTACATCTTGTCCGAAATATTTTCCCTTGCTTACGATTATCTCTTTAGGGAATACTTCGCCATTTGATTTTTTACCCCAAAATTCTAACTGACCTGTGACTCCATGATTGTATATCATATAAAATGTCTTAAGTAATCCTTGAATGTCGTTTCTTTCAGGATCAGCTAAAAACACTGGAGTTTTGCCCAATATTTCCGACTTGGAATAACCATACATTTGTATTGCACTTCGATTTACATCGATAAATGTTCCATGTTCGTCGAGAATAAAGATTGATTCTTTAACTGAATTGAAGATATTTTGGTATGTCTCCTTGGTACGAGAAATTTCTTCTTCATAAATTTTACGTCCAGTAATATCTGAGTGTGTACCAATGAACCTTAAAGGATTTCCATTCTCGTCCCATTCCACAATTCTGCCACGTGCCAGAATCCAAATCCAGTCCTTGGATTTTGTCGTCATTCTGAATTCGATTGAAAAAGATTTTGCGCCGGTTTGCACGGTCTCCGATACACGATTTATTGCTTCTTCTTTATCGTCGGGATGTAAAAGCATTGCCCAAGTATCGTAATGGTGTCTGAATTCAGAGTCTGAATAACCTAACATTTTAAAATAAGTAGGGCTATAATACACTTCGTTGGTTTTCAGGTTCCAATCCCACAGGCCATCCGAAGTTGCATCCATTGCCAATAGGAAACGTTCTTCGCTATCTTTAAGTTTTTCGTAGAGATCTTCCAATTTTTTACGGGCAAGTACTTTTTCAGTTGTGTTCGTAACAAGTACAGCGAATTGGTCAGGCAGATTTCTATATATAGTAACTTCGAAATATTGATTAAGTTCCTTGACATAGTTTTCGTAATGAGTGGATTTGCCAGTTTCAACAACTTTGCCAAATGTCTCAATCCAATAATCCTCAACAGAGGGTAATACCTCTTTCACCCGTTTGCCAATTATATCTCGTTTCAGCCCAACAAGTTTTTCGTAACTTTCATTAATATCGAGGAAAACATAATCAACCATTTTACCTTTTTCATCATAAATAGCCTGATGAACTGCTAACCCTTGATCCATCTGTGTTACGAGCGAACGGAATTTCTCTTCGCTTTCTTCTAAGAATTTTTGCGTTTTATAGCTTTCAGTTATATCCTCGAATGTAACTAGAACTTCAATTATTTCGTTTGTGTATTTATTAATATGTGGAATCGCATTGATGTTAAGCCAGTGATGCTTGTTATCGATAGGATTAAACACTCCCATTATTGCATTATTAACTTCTTCTCCAGTTTTTAGGGCAATAATACTTGGGTGGGTAGGAGCTGGATAATCGCTACCATCCTCGTGGATTGCCTTCCACCTTGGATCGGCAACTTCACGTCCATTCATTTGATCAATTGTGAGACCTAAAATCCTTTCCGCAGCAGGATTGGCAAAAGAAATTCGTTCACTTTTGTCTAAAAATACTACTCCTTGAACCATATTTTCATATAGTTGTTCAAGCCGTTTTTGTGTAAATTTAAATTCCTGCTCGCTTTGTTTTCGTTCAGTAATATCAGCGATAAAACCTTCGAGACATACTAAGTTACCTTGAGTGTCGTGAACTCCCTGTCCTCGTTCCCAAACTGTTCTTTCCTCTCCATTTTTTGTAATAATTATGTATTCTTCTTCAAAAACCGAAGATTCCCGTAATGATTCCTGCCACTTATTCCAGACTAAATCACTATAATCAGGGTGAATTAAATCATTAAATGAAAGATAGTTACTATTAATAACTTCTTCAGTTTTATAACCAGTAATATCTTCGAATTGAGAACTTAGGTATTCCATTGTCCATTCTCTATCGTTCTTGCGTCTATAAACAAACCCTGGTAAGTTTTCGACTAATGTTTTGTATAAGAGTACTTGTTCTTGCAATGTTTTCTCGAAAGTAGCTCTCTCCAGTTCTGCTGAACATCGCGAAGAGCTTGCTTTCAATACGTTTTTCAAAATGTCTTTATTGTCTAATTTATTTCTGCTGAGTAATAAAATTGCCCCAATAGGTTTTCCTTCATTGTTATAGAGAGTTATACCGTCATAAGTTGTTATATCATTTTCAGTAAATATTGGTTCGTCCAATAAATTCTTACAGCAGTTAAGGTCCTCGAAGCAAGCAGATTCATTAAAGATATCATCGCAATGTTTTTCACTCAATTTCAAAGTGAAATTGTCAATTATATCACCTTCCCTAAGTGCTTTGATTATTTCTAGAGTTTTGTTTGGACCTAATTTCCCTACCAATAACATATCAGTGTGGAAATAACCATTCAAAAAGAAAAGAAATTCTTCATAAAAACTATCACAACTTAAGTTCCAACTTTTACTGCCCAGAAATTCTAAAGTATCGTTTAAAATTTTCTTTTCAGTAATATCTCTTCCCACACCAATAATTGATGTAACGTGACCATTTGTATCAATTACAGATGAATCGTTCCACTCTAACCAACGCCACCCATGCGAAGTAAGAGCACGCTGAATAACATGACATTTGTATGGTGGTCCGAATAAATCCTGCATTGCCTCTATTGTTTTTGGTAAATCATCAGGATGCACCAACGGGGGGGAATGTACGACCAATTAGATCATCCTGCGATTTTCCAAACAAATCACAATAAGCTTTGTTTACAAATTCGAACTTATTATCTAAATCGACTTTAACAACTAAATCGTTTTGGTTTTCGACAATTAGTCTAAATCTCTCTTCACTTTCTCTAATTTTTTCTTCTGCTAATTTTTTGTCTGTGATATCTAAATGCTGACCATACATCCATAATGGTTTGCCATCGGGAGTCCTTGTAATCACAGATCCTGAATCTAAAATCCAAATCCAACGACCATCTTTGTGCTTCATTCTCATTTCGCAAGTATAATAATTAGTTTTGCCAGCAAAATGATCTTCTAACAATGAATTGGCAATTGCTAAATCGGAAGGATGAGTTAATTGGCTCCATGTATCCAGGTTCGGGTTTGGAAAATCTTCGGGTGAATATCCTAACATTAGGAACCAATAATCGTTAAAAGTTACTTCATTTGTCTGGACATTCCATTCCCAAGTGCCTGCTTTTGTTCCTTTTATTATGTTTTCATATCGCAACTTCTGTACTTCAATTATCTGTTGAGCTATATTAATTTCTGTAATATCAATCAAAACACCGAATAATTTATTATTTTCTTTGTCGTATTCGGCAATTGATCGGATATGTTTTATAGATTTAGTTTTAAATGTAGTAGATTTATATTGAATATCATATTTAGTGTTTTCATCGACTAAACTCCTTATTGAATCAATAATTAAGGATCTATATTCTGGCAAAACGCTAACCATGTAAGAATCAAGTGAAATGTCGGGTTCGTCAAGTTCGAATATTTCTAAGGCACCAACCGAACCTCGAAGAATGTTACTTTTTAAGTCCATTTCCCAATAGCCAATTTTTGCGAATTTTTCGGCATTTTTAAGGTCATTTTCATTTTTTAAAATTCTGTTTAAGTATTCTCTTTCGGCTATTTGGTCTCTAAAAACAAAAACTACACCAGCAATATTGCCTTTATCATCCTTAATGGGAGCACAACTGTCGGCAATAGGGATTTCTTCACCATTCCTGTTAACAAGCAATGTATGATTTGCCAATCTTACTATCATTCCATATTGCAATACTTTTTCAACTGGATTGGCGACAGTTTGGCGAGAGTCTTCGTTTATCAACTTCAGTATTTCTGTGATAGGTTTTCCGTGGGTATCTACTTCGCTCCAGCCAGTAAGTCTCTCGGCTACCTCGTTCATTGTTACTATATTCCCGCGAGTATCCGTAGTAATTAATCCGTCACCTATGCTATATAAAGAGGTGCGAAAGCGGCTTATCTCTAATAATAAATTGTCGGTAAGTGTTTCGTTTTCCTCAGTGTAAAGCTGGTATTTACCTAAAACCCAAGTGAATAATGGATAGATAGTTAGCATTATTGGTGCTATTGATTGAATAGTATTAATCATACTTGCTTTTGGTAGAGCAAACATACAACATATTACGCCAACATGGGTTAGAAAACCCATCAATATTAAGTTAAAATCTGATGTCCACTTTTTGGAGTCCTTTCCTTTTAGAATGAAAAACAAATATCCAACAGCAAAAGAAACGAGAAAAGTTAATACTCCAGGTATCCAACCAGTACCTCCGATGCTTACTCGGTATGCAACGCCAATAACAAGTCCGATAAGTCCGACAATAGGACCTAAAAACATAGTACTGAAACTAACTATAATAGATCTGCCATCGAAAATTAATCCATCTTCTAATACAAAGGAATACTTCATTCCAATTACTGTTACTATGCCGATTAATATGCCTTGCAGTAAAATTCTGACTAATTTGTTTGTCTTAAATAATTTAGTTATAAATGACGAAAGGTAGATTAATACAAATAATAAGGAAAGATTATACAAAAGGTTGAAAACTATCATAGGCACCTCGGATTTTTGCCATTATTCGAGAAAATAATATTGTAATATAAGGAAAAAAAGTTCATTTTGTTCAATATTATCGAATTATTTTCTATTTTTGTGGAATGAGAATTATTATACCATCAAACGATAAAATTTCTATATCAGAGAATTTTTTAAAATCCAGATATTTTCTGGTTGTTAGTGCTGGTAATGGGTATATTGATTTTTTGGAAACCAGACAGAATACGGTAAGTGATAATCCCGACGAAAACCAACAAATCGACTCTTTGTTCAATTATTTATGCGATTGTCAGGTAGTTATATGTAAATCAATCCCCAAAGATTTATCGGTTAAGTTCAAAGGAATGAATATTAAAGTGATGAAGACTATGGAAGAGAATATTAGGAAGGCAATAACAAATCTTATTTGCAGATAGAAATTTAATCATTAACTTTTCTTAATTTTGTAGCTTATACAAAAACACAAAAATGAAAGTAGCAATTCCAACAAATGATAAAATAAAAATTGCACCATCGGTGCTTGACTGTAAAGGTTTTTTAGTTTACGAAATAGACGACCATAATTTAGTTGATTTTGAGTTTCGTGAACAAACTCCCGATACTACCACAAAAGGACCAGCCATTATTAGTTTATTGAATGACTGTAATTCTATGATATGCACAAAAATCGAACCTTCGATTAAAGATAATCTTAAAAGTTCGAATAAACAAATCTTAAGAACTTTGGAAGAAAATGCCAAAAAAGCTTTGATTAACTTAATGTGCAGAGTATAGTAGCTATACTAATTTTATACGATTAACCAAATTAGAAAATATAAACTCAAACCATAAATTATTAATTTGGAATAAAACAGATGGTTGGTTTTTATATAATGCCATCCTTTGCTTACGTAATATAGAATAAAAGTAAGTCCTGTAAAAATAAGAATAGTCGAGAAGGAGTCAACTTGATTGGGAAGGTGTTGCCGAATCCCATTATTAATAATAGATCCGTAAATCACGATTACATTTCCCACATATAATAAGAGTGATTCCCGACCCATCAATATTAATGACTTAGTATAAAATCTACCTGATATATAATCCTCAAAATAATATAAAAAACAGAAGAGAAAGGATACAATCGATATTCGAAATATAAAGTGAGATGGCGAAGTGTACCACCAATCATCTGCAAATGGATAATTTAATATGGGCAATTCTTTCAATATTAGCATACTGATAGATATTGCTAATGAGGAAAGTCCTACTTTGAGAGGAAATTTTTTCTTATCAACCGATTCCATAAAAAATGAAGTTAGAGCTAACCCAGCAAAAAAGTGTCCCATCCATGGAAACATAGGAAAGTGGGAAACAGGCCACTCGGCAAATAATGTTGCAGGGAAAATTGGTAAATAATTGAATGGATCGATAGCCCAAACAAAAGAAGTTAGGTAGTAAGCAGTCAAAGCAATTACAATACTAATATATTTGAGATATTTTAAATTTGGAATTAGATAAAATAGCAATAGAGTAAGCAACGACGAATATACAATAGTTTGCAAAATATCGCATTCGACAAATCTGGTAAGTTGCTCGTTGGTTAAGCTGAATAATTGAAAGAATTCTCTAGCTGGTAAATGCATTGCAAATGCAATAAATAAAATAAAAGCCAGTTTTCTAAGGTAAACCCACAGGGGTATTCGAAAATTCTTAAAATCCTCGAATTTGCGATTTGTTGCAATATAGAAACCTGCTCCAGCACAGAACAGGAATATTGTTGCCACAAAACCATTAGATTTATCGATAAGATAGAATAGAGAAGTAGATTTTGCCTGACTCCATAGTGCCACATCTGTTATGTGGGCCTCGATCATCTAAAGGACTGATAAACCTCGCAATATATCGATAAACAGATATCGATTCGATTTTGGTTGCTTTATGTTTTCACTCATCTAAATATTGAAAATTGTAAAAACTTAAAATTAAGAAAAAAATAAAAAAAACAGGCCACACCTTTTGGATGCAGCCTGTTATATAGTATAAATAAAATGTGTGGTTTTATTTTACTACTACTATTTTTTGTGTTGTTGTCCCATTGTTAGTAATAACTTGAACAAAGTAAACGCCGTTCGATAAAGTTCTCAAGTCAATCATTTGTGATTGATAACCTGAATTAACAAGACCAAGGTCGAATTTAGTTAATTCATTACCATAGGAATCTACCAATCTTAAAGTTACATTTGTTGGATTAACTAAGAAGAAGTTCATTGTTGCAAAATGATTTGCAGGTTGTGGGAAGATATTCATTCCTACGACTGCTTGTTGTGGAATTTCATCTTCAACTCCAACTGAATATTCTTGGTTAATTGGATCGTATTCAGCCCAAGGCAAGTCCCAACGTTCGCCAACAGCAAAAGCACCACGATAGGTTACTTTTTTAAAGTATGGATTTGCAATTGGTAAAATTGGATCGTTGTCAAAAGTAGCATGTGTCAAGAAGTTTGCATCTGCCTTAGGACTTGGATCAATTAATTCCAATTGATTAGCAGTAACAAATGGATTAACAAGCTTTGCAGCATCATTAACTAATGTAGTGCTGGCTGGGTTCATGATCTGGTTACCTGGTTGATCTGTAACAACCCATGCATTACCTACCTTACCTTCAGCAGCTGTTCCACTACCAAAGTAAAACACTCTTTGCATATCCTTGATTCCAAACATTGAATTGTGTTTGAAAGCAATTGAATCCTTGCTAGCAGCACGAACTGTGTTTTGGTTAGTGAATTCCAATCCTCTTGGCCATCCCAAGAATACTGAATTATATATGCTTTGTCTTGAATTTCTTCTTGTTTGAACTGCAGTTAAGTATTTCGCATTTACTTGTTTGCCAAGATCCCAACTTAAATCAGCAAAAGGACCGATAGCTGTTATGTTGGAAAATACTGGCGAAGTAAATGGTTCTCTTTCGCTTGCTTTGGAGTCGTTATCGCTTTCGAATGCTTCACTATTGGATTGGTCAGCTATATCTGGGAAACGAACTGTCATACCAAACTGAACTTTACCACGGTAACCATTGTCTGTATCAAAATCATCATCGATACCATTATAAGCAATAATGTATTTATGGTTAACAGTACCACCGAACCATTCAAAACTATCGTCGCCACCATAGGAGCATTGTACATATTCGATAACAGTTTTGCTACCAACAGAACCCATAGTCAATGAGTTTAATTCGTTATCTGGTGACTCAGCAATACCAGCAAATTCAATACGAACATAGCGAACAACGCCACTACTATCTTCGTCATTATTACCACCATACCAACCGTTGATTTTCTTATCTGGACCATCGGAGATACCACCTTCAATTTGTGCTTCTACCAAGTTAGTTTTAGCACGACCCATTATCAATAAACCACCCCAATCACCACGGTCGCGTTGGCCAGGTGCAGCACCTGAAGTCATAATGATTGGTTTGTCTGGAGTTCCGTTAGCGTAGATCTTACCGCCACGATTAATACAAATTGCACTTGTGTTTGCAACTTCACCTAAGATAATTGTTCCTGGTTCAATTCTCAATACTCCGCCATCTTGAACATATAATACTCCCTTTAATCCGTAAATTTTCTTGTTGGATAAAGTTACCGAGCCTGTGATGTTGCCGGTTAATGTAGAATCCACTTTTGATGGTGCTGGTAATTTAACAGTATAAGGTCCAATTGCTGGAGTACTGAATGCTGAATTACCTTTTTCCTGCATTTTCAAATACAATGTTGTTGTAGCTTTTCTTGGCAATACAGTTACTACCTGACCTAATGGTTTTGTAGTGTCAGTTGCATTAACATCTTTTATGGATGTGCCACCTTTTACAGCAAGTAATTCCCATGGTCCGTTTGGTCCATCTACTGATGCGTAGATTTCCAATGTCTTTTTCAATGTTTCTTCTGTTGACCATTTCACTGTTACAGTTCTTCCTACTCGGAATTCTGATCCAGGAGTTGGTGCTGTAATTTTGAATTCGGCGTTTGCACTTAATGTAGAAATTACAAAAAAGGCAATAAGAAATATTAAGATTTTCATAAAAAATCCTTTAATTAGTTGATAATAATGATATTTAGATAATTGTTTTTCTAGAAACTATAATCTATTCCTAGGGAAAAATTGATGCCGTAATAGTTGGTAGCTACTTTAGCCCCATTTTGTTCCCAAATTAATTTTTCGTTTAATAAATTCTTTGTAGTTAACTTCACATTCATTTTTTCGATAATGCGCTGAGTAAGTGAGAAATCTACTAAGTTTCTTGGCATTTCATAGATATGTGGGTTATCGAACGCATAAGCAGCAACATCGGCGACTTGGATAATACGTTTGCCAGACGTATTGTATGCAATATTAACTGAAGTACCTAAGTCAGGGTTGTTATAAAACAATCCAATATTTAATGTATAAGGAGATTGTCCCCACATTGATCGGGTATACGTTTTCGTTGGTTGTTCAATCGAAATTTCAGAATTTATAAGAGCATAATTTACATTGATACCCAAGTCTTCTAAAAATGAGCCAGGTAACATGAATCCAAAGTTCTTTCTCAACTCGAGTTCTAATCCATAATTATAAGCATTTTCCTTTGAGTTTGTAAATGTTTTTTCTACCTCACCCGATGCAGGTAAAATTGTTTCTTCGATCGCATTTGTAAACTTCTTATAGAAACCACTAACTGAAATAACTTCTCCTGGATTCATAAACCATTCATAGCGAATATCATAGTTTTGAATTAACGAACGTTCCAACGAAGGGTTGCCCTTAACGTTTGTGAAATACATGAAGTCATAAAAAGTGAATGGTGCATATTCTCGAAGTGATGGACGAGCCAATGTTTGGCTTGCCGACATTCTAATATTCGTTGATTTTGTTATCTCGTAAATTAAATTTAAAGAAGGTAACAAGTCGAAATAGTTTTTATCTGCATAGACTGAATCTTTAGAGTTACCTGCTTCGTCTTTAAATTGATAAAAACTTGTTAATCTTTGTTCACTAATTTCGTAACGAGCACCACCAATAAATCGCAGTCTGTTTCCAAATAGAAAAGTAGGTAATTCGAGCATTGCATAACCGGCATAAAGTGATTCTGTTGCTTTATAGGAGTCTGAATTTTTAGTATCTTCACTAATTCCTAATCCGTGTATATTAAAATTTTCAGGGGCAAATACCTTGTCGGGATTCAGTTCACTTGCATCTTTTATTGAGTATAAGCCAGATACATTCTTATCTAGATAATTTTTAACTTCATAACCTAGCTCTGGATCATAATAATTACGAACAATAGTTCTTGCTTCTACTAATGTAAAAGAGCGAACTCTAAAATCTCTTGCTCGATTTTCGATTAATCCACCAACTTTGAAGCTTATATCCTCTAATTTGATCTTATAATCAATAGCTCCAGAAAACCCATCTTCAGAAAGATACGAGAAAAATCTACCAGCTTGGCTGGAATTTCCTTGAGGTAAATTATAAATATCCATTCGATAATCTAGTGTTGTGTCGATTCGGGAATATCTGATTCTCCTTAAATCCGGTTGATCTCTTAGCGAAAGGGAATATCCCATTCGCCAATTTAATTGTGAGTTCAAAAATTCAAAATAATGTTCACCCACAAGTTGTGAAGAAAACATTGTTTTTTGCAAATATTCCATACTAGTCTGCAGGATATCAGTTGTTTCCTTTCTACCTTCGATTTGTATTACTTCGTAATCACTCGAGTTATTGAAAGTGTTTTTGAAACTCAATGAGTTATTTGTTCCAATTTTATAAGATAAGTTCAACATTCCGCCTATTGAAGTTGAGAATATGGAATTGAAACCATTGCCTGTATGTTGTAAAGATATACCATCAGAATAATAAACTCCGCGATAAAATTCGTTAAAGGAATAAGAATTCCCATAATTTATGGATGAAATAATTCCAAAATCATTTTCAGCGATTTGTAAAATGTCTGTATAATTTGCACTGATTCCTAAACCTGGAAGCGGAGAAAAAGTTTTAAGTTTCCAGTTTTCATTATTGAAGCCTCTTCCAATTTCAATCCACTTGTTGATATTTTGTTCTCTCTGCAGAGGATCGGTAGTTTTAATATCACTAAATAAAAAGGTCCTCATTTCTTCTGGGCTCGAGGGTATCGAAGAAGGTGCAGCAAAATATCCGGCATCACGGCCAAGGAAAAATGTACTGCTTCCGTTTGCTGTTTTGAATTTTCCGCTTTGCATTGTGATTTCGTTGTTGAAAGCGGAACCTAAACTAATACCAAACTTACGCTTTTTAGGGTAATCTATTGTGTTTAATTCAACCAATCCACCAGCAAAATTACCGGGTAAATCGGGAGTAAATGACTTCTTAATACTTGCTTGTTCCAGGAAATCACTTGGTAACATATCGAAAGAGAATGCTTTTTTGTCGGGTTCAGTCGAAGTTAGAACAGCGCCATTCAATGTTGTGTTGCTGTATCTTTCGCTTATTCCACGAACAAAAATGAACTTATCGTTAACTAACGAAACGCCAGATAATCTCTTCAATGATTGGCCAGCATCCGAATCGGGTAATCTTTTAATTTCTTCCATCGAAATACCATCGCTAACTTGAGTTGCATTCTTGCGTTGCGATAGGTTTGCCATCTCGTTATCATTTTCCCTAACACCTACAACAGTAATTTCTTTACCTTGTTGTACTTGTTTGGATAAAATAATGTTCAATGAAATGTCTTTTCCAGCTTCAATAGTAATGTCTTTGATTTCTTTTGTAGTATAGCTAACATAGCGAGCTATTAGCTTGTACTTTCCTGGAGGAATGTTCTTGATTTTGTATTCACCTTTTACGTCCGAATAAGTACCAATTTTAGTACCTTCCAGCATAATAGTAGTACGGGGAAGATGTTCACCTGTTTCTGAATCTGTAACTTTGCCAGAGATACTCCCTGTTTGGCTATATACGGGAAATATTCCAATCAACAGAAACAAAAATAGATAAAAAAGAATTTTGTTATTCATAATAACACCACATTTTAATAAAACCACACAAATTAAAAAAACAAAATTCCCTTTTTATAATTAAGTTTTAGTTTATCTTTGGTTAATATAAAATTAATTTATTGTTAAGAAATATTAACAATAGTCGGAAGTTAAAATTAGTTCAATTTTTTTGTAAATTACATTGTTTTTGTTAATTTACATTTTTATTGATTAACTATCAACGGTGAATTATGAAAAGAGTAATTTTTACCTTGTTTATGCTAATTAGCATAGCACCAAACTATTTATTATCTCAGGAAATTACATTGAAATACTGGAAAGAAGACGATAAACTTACTTACTATATACCCGAAGGTCAGGGAGTGTTCCCCTACACACATCAGTTTCAGAGGTTCGACATACCCGCACCCTGCTATATCAAATCAATGAGAATTTACTTGTATGGCGAACCCTCTAATATAAATGTTTATTGCTTGGATCATCAGGCGGGACATGTGCTACCACAGGTTTTCGCATTTTCATCCAAAGGCGTACTGGGTGCTGCTCAATTTCAATTCCCAGGTGCTCAACAGCCAGCCCCAATGGACATTAACTTTCCCGAACCGGTATATTTCGATGGAGATCAGGTGTTTATAGGTGTTGCAATCGACAATCGGACTAAAACATTTTTTATATCATCCCAGAGCGAGCCAACTCCATTCTGTCAGTCAGAAGATGGAGGTAATTATATATATCAGATATTTGCCAATTACAATGCAGCAGAAACAAGTCAACTTTGGGCTGGGGCTCCCAGATCGTTTCTTGCCGAATTGAAGGTAGAATTGGCAATGAGCTCGCCAAAATCTTATTTGTTGGATCGAACCGGAACTGCTGGATTGCCTTCGACGATGTCCCAGTCTTCAATTTCGTATGGCGATATAAATGATGACGACTACCAGGATTTGTTGATTAATGGAAGATTATTTCTTAATAGCAAGGACGGATACAAGGAAATTACAACACAATCTGGATTAACCGAAACCCCACAGGGAAATTTCTTTATCGACATAGATAATGATGGTAAATTGGATATAATATTTTTGTTCGAAAGTGCCGACGGATTGAAACCAATGGTTCTTTTCATCAATAAAGGAGATAATACTTTTACAAGAAAACAAACTTCGTTGCCTGGATTCCGCTCAGTTTCTGGATTTGCCGTTTCGGATATTAACAATGATAATTATCCCGATTTTTATGTTACCCAATTATGGAATCCATATCCTACGCCATATCCAAACTATATGTTTATAAATGATGGAAAAGGTGGATTTAAATTAGCCGGAGGCTTGTGCCAAACAGCAGTTAATAGACGTAGTCGAGGTTGTCAGTTTGTGGATTTCGACAACGACGGCGATATGGACCTTTTCGTTACAAATTACTACCAGGAACCCGATGAGTTATGGGAAAACAAAGGAGATTTGGTTTTTGTGGAAATAGCCAACCAAAAAGCTATAGATATGTTTTCGAAAGATGGTAGAAATTATAGCAACCACGGAACGGGAGTTGATTGGTACGACTACGATAACGATGGCGATATGGATTTGCTTTTGCCTCAGTTTGTCCATCCCCAAAATGCAGCTTTTGGTTTTCGCGGAACAACGATTTATAAAAATCAAAATGGTATATTTACAGACACCTACGATTCGCAAATAGGTGGGAGTTCTCTTGGTATAACTTACGAAGAAACACATGCTGGTGCTGCTTGGGGAGACTTCGATAACGACGGTTTAGCCGATTTTGTAATCACAACCTATTACGGTTGCAGATATATTGATTTATACAAGCAAACCACCGATTTGAAATTCAAGAACGTTACCTACGAAGCTGGATTGAACCGTATTGTTACTGGCGACGATGCATGCTGGGCCGATTACGACAATGATGGTAAATTGGATTTGGCGATGTCGGTCGATAGAAAATTTAAATTGTTCAAAAATTATTGGAGCGAAACCAACAACAACTGGGTGAAGATTGATTTACGTTCCAACAAAACCAATAAATTTGCTATTGGAGCAAGAGTAAAAGTTTATGCAGGTGGCAAGATATATATGCAGGAAGTTTGTGCTGGTCGTGGTCAAAAAATGCAAAAACCATATGTTCTTCATTTTGGAATCGGTCAAGCTCAAACTATTGACAAGGTTGAAATTCGCTGGCCTCAAAGCAAGGATTATGTTACCTACAACAATATTTCGGTTAATCAGATTACTAAAATCGTCCAAGAAGGAGTTGGGGTTGATGAATCCGAGAAAGGATTTGCAAGTTATTTGCGTTTGGCTAATTCAATGATATCGTCGGATAATCTGGATTTGGATTTTGCGATTTCTAAGGCTGGTAATTTGAAGTTCGAAATACTTGATCTTCAAGGCAGTGCAATATTAACAGAGAACCTTGGTCAATATGGGATTGGCGATTACAACTATTCTTTAAATACAACCAAATTACAATCTGGTACTTATTTTGTTCGTTTAAATTGTGGAGATATTACACACGTAGAGAAGTTTGTAGTGATTAAATAAATGAATGTTTTTAGATTTTTAGTTTTATTATTATTTCTTTTTCCTGCTGGTGCTTTTTCGGATGAATGTGATGTTTATTGGGCAAAGTCGATTATCAACTGTTCCTCCGACATAAATTCAGCAAATAGATACAGTCCTAACCGCATTTTAGGAAAATACAACATAATGCCACAACAGGGCAGAACTCTGGGTGCTTGGTCGGTTCCCTACGGAGTAAGAAGAACGCAACATATTCTACTGGACCACGGAGCAACTTATGTTGCATCTCAATTGATTTTAGCAGAAAACTTCAATCCAGGAGCATTGGCAAGGGTTACGCTTTACAATAAATTAGGTAAATCCAAGGTTATTTACGACGACCCAAAGCCCGTTCCCTTAAACATTTCAGGAAGATTTTTGAATTTATTTTTCGAACAATACGAAGTATCGACAGTAAAATTAGAATTCAACACTTCCTTTTTCCTCGAAGAATACCAAATCGATGCAGTAGGCCTAACGGCTTGCAAAGATACCATTAAACCAGTTATTAACGTTATCCCTGATGTGATAAGTGAGTTCAAACCAGAACCGGTTACTATTGTCAATTCCGATTTCTCCGAATTAGCACCAATAATCACTCCCGACGGAAGAACGTTGTATTTTACTCGCGAAGGGCATCCCGGCAATATCGGACCCGATAAGCAACAAGACGTGTGGTATTCCGAAATCGACGAAAACGGTAATTTTAGTAAACCTAAGAATATTGGTGCTCCAATAAATAATCCACACAACAATTTTGCAATATCGGTAACTCCCGACAACAATTCGTTGCTTTTAGGTAACATATACCGGTGGAACCAAAGTCCGTTGCCAGGTTTGTCGATGTCCAACAGAGTTGCCGAAGGTTGGGGATTTCCCGAAAAATTGAATATTCAGGAATATCAGTCCAAAAGCAGGTATAATAGTTATTCACTTGGTAGCGACGGCAAAACATTGCTGCTTTCTATTGTATCCGAGCCCACTTTTGGTGACCACGATTTATATGTATCGCTAATGTTTTCCGATGGAACCTGGTCGAAACCTATGAATTTAGGACCTTCTATCAATACTCCATGTAACGAAGAATCTCCATTTTTAGCTCCAGATGGAAAGACGCTGTATTTTTCCGGTAATGGTTATCCTGGTTATGGCAAGAACGATATCTTTGTTACACGGCGATTGGATAGTACCTGGGCAAACTGGTCGGAACCTATGAACATTGGGCCAACAATTAATACCCCTGAATGGGATGCTTATTTTTCCACAACTGCCGAAGGGGATTATGCTTATTTTGTAACATCCGATAACGATTCTGGAAATGAGGATATTTATCGGATTCAACTTCCACAAAGTGCTAAACCTACGAGTGTTCAGTTAATTTCCGGTCGAGTGCTCAATGCCAAAACCAAAATGCCATTGAGTGCAAAAATATCCTACGAGCTCTTGCCATCCGGCGAGGAAGTAGGAATTGCCCGTTCCAATGCAATTACCGGCGAATATAAGATTGCTTTGCCAGTTGGAAAAAAATATGGTTTTTCGGCAAGTTCCGAGGGCTTTTATTCGATAAACGAAAACATCGATTTAACAAGCAACATTACCGAAAAAGAAATTAAGAAAGATATAATGATGGTACCAATAATAATTGGGGAATCCATTAAGATAAATAATATCTTTTTCGAATTCGGAAAATTTGAACTACTGCCAGAGTCCTTCCCCGAGCTGAATAGATTATTAAAGTTGATGCAAGAGAAACCAACACTTAAAATCAGAATCGAAGGACATACCGACAATGTGGGCAGCGACAAGGCAAACAATGAATTATCCCAGAACAGAGCAAATTCTGTTTCGCAATACCTTATAGACAGAGGAGTGGATGCCAATAGAATTAAAGTAGTGGGTTACGGAAAATCCAAACCAATTGCCGATAACCGAACCGAAGAAGGACGGCAGATTAATCGCAGGGTTGAATTCGTTGTGGTAGAAGAATAAAAAAAATTATTAATAAATTTTGTTATTAAAATAAAAGTTCGTAATTTTGTAATCCTAATTTATTTAGGAAACACAATTCCTGAGTAGCTCAGCTGGTTAGAGCATCTGACTGTTAATCAGAGGGTCCGGGGTTCAAGTCCCTGCTCAGGAGCAAGAAAAGAAAAGACTATCCCACAACTCGAGATAGTCTTTTTTTTTATGTTTATTCTTGGTTTTAATGGAAATTCTTGATTTATTTTGTAAAAATATCAAAAAATAAAACTGATTCAAGTAACCAAATTACTGAAATTTGGGGTAGTTCATTTTTTATATAACCTAATATAGATGCATAATTTACTATAAAATATTCATTAATAGGCATTCAAAATGTGCTCCATATATCTATTCAAATAATCTTAAATACTGTTCAAACACAAAAAACCTGTTGCGTTTGTAGCCTGTAGTTTCCCTAAGAATACCTAGATTTATAAAATCTTCAACAAGTCGAAATGCCGTCGAGGCACTACAATCCAATTCCATAGCAATATCTTGGCTACTAACCATCGGATTTCTATAAAGAAAATGGAGTAATTTCTGAGCAGTTTTAGTTTTCTTCCCCAAGGTTAGTATTCGTTTAAATTCAACATCCTGCCTAAGTTCAATAATTGATCTAAAAGTAGAAATCGAACTTTCCGCTGTTTGCTTCACACCTACAAGGAAAAATTTTAGCCATTGAGATAAATCGTTGTTGGTTCTAATTCGAGTAAGATTGTCATAGTATATTGATTTGTTTTTCTCGAAGAAATCGGATAAATATAAAGTAGGCTTAACCAGCAATCCATTACTTACCATATATAATGTAATTAAAAGCCTTCCGACCCTTCCGTTTCCATCAAGAAAAGGGTGAATCGTTTCAATTTGATAATGCGCTATTCCCACTCTAATTAAATGTGGCAGTTTAATCTCATCATTATTTAGAAATTTTTCAAAATCGGACAATAGTTCAGGCAAATCATTAATGTGTGGTGGAACAAATATTGCATCCTTAATCGAAGCACCCCCTATCCAATTTTGACTGCTCCTGATTTCACCGGGACTTTTGTGTTTTCCTCTTACTCCTTGAAGTAAAGTTTTGTGAATTTTGCATAAAAGCCTATTCGACAAAGGTAAGCTTTTCAAACTCTCGATAGCTTCATTCATAGCAATTACGTAATTCTGAACTTCTTCCCAGTCATCTTTTTTCTCAGGATCAATCTGGTATTCCTTTTGCACTGCCTCTACTATATTAGTTTGAGTACCTTCAATTCTACTCGATGTCGTTGCTTCTTTAATTACGTGCATTTTAATAAAGAAATCAATATCGGGAACAAGTTGGGAGAAAGCATTCAATTCGCCAATCTTAATATCAGCCTCGCTTAGGATCTGAATCATATTAATGTCATTAATCTCCCAATCTGTATTAATCAACGTTGGAAGAAAACTTTCATACTGAAATTGCTTTATATACTTTCCTGACTTGAATTTGTTAATTTCCATTTAGATACCTCCAAGTGCAAATATAAAAAATCATATTTACAGTTAAACCGCTAAATGCAAATATAAGAATTTTTGTTTGCATTTGGAACATATTTTTCGAAAACAAATTGGTTCGTTGTTCAGCAAAACTTGTTCCTTATTTATTTAAATCTATCCAAAGCCGAAGAGCAACGATTTTATCTGGATTGTTCTCAATCCATTTATCAACATCTGGATTGTGAAGCGATTGAGAAATGACAACAGAAGATTTGCCTTGTGGCCTAATTTCAATTGTTGACAAATTTCGATAGTTATTTAAAAAAAAGTTGTTAATTTAGAAATATATTTATTAGTATGAATTGACAAATTCAATTAGAATAATCAAAGACTATTTCAAAATCATATTCTATTGTCACAGTTATTTAGAAACATATAATTGAAATAAAAAATGACACTTAGTTGGAACGAAATAAAAGATAGAGCATTAAAATTCTCAAAGGAATGGGCGGACACTTCAAACGAAGAAGCAGATGCAAAGCCATTTTTGGTTGAGTTTTTTAACGTGTTTGGCATTAGCAGTAAACGTGTTTCAACCTTTGAACATCGAGTAAAAAAACTGGACGACAAAGACGGCTACATTGACCTGCTTTGGAAAGGTACAATTTTAATTGAAATGAAAAGTCGAGGCAAAAACCTTGACAAAGCCTACGGACAAGCAAAAGACTATTTACACGGACTGAAAGAACACGAACTTCCGAAATACATTCTCATTTCCGACTTTGAAAACTTCCGACTTTACGACCTTGAAGAAAACAAAACGATTGAGTTCAAACTCAACGACCTTGTAAATAATGTTCAGCATTTCGGTTACTTACTTGGCTACCAAAAGAAAGTTTACAAAGAACAAGACCCTGCAAACATTAAAGCAGCAGAGTTAATGGGTAAACTTCACGACAGACTTGAAGAAATTGGATATACTGGACATCCATTAGAAGTTTACTTGGTTCGTATTTTATTTTTATTGTTTGCAGAAGACACGACAATTTTCAATAAGCAACAATTTCAAGAATATTTAGAACAGCGGACAGCAGAAGACGGAAGCGACCTTGCAGCCAAATTGCAAGAGTTGTTTCAAGTATTAAACACACCAAAGGAAACCCGTTTTAAAAATCTTGACGAGCAACTTGCCGACTTTCCGTATGTAAACTGAAAATTGTTTGAAGAAATCTTGCCTACGGCAAGTTTTGACAGCAAAATGCGACAAGCACTTTTAGACTGTTCTTATATTGATTGGAGCAAAATTTCGCCTGCCATTTTCGGCTCAATGTTTCAAAGCGTAATGAACCCGAAAGAACGCAGAAACTTGGGAGCACATTACACAAGCGAAACCAACATTTTAAAACTTATCAAACCGCTTTTCTTGGACGACCTTTGGAAAGACTTTGAAAGTATCAAAGACAATAAAAACAAACTTCCTGAATTTCATAAAAAGTTAAGCACTCTTAAATTCCTCGACCCTGCTTGCGGTTGCGGAAACTTCCTTGTAATCACATACAGAGAATTGCGTTTATTGGAATTGGAAATTTTAAGGGAGTTGTATAAGTCAGGGCAAAGAGTTACCGATATTGGCAATATTATTTGGCTTAACGTTGACCAATTTTATGGCATAGAGTACGAAGAATTTCCTGCACGGATTGCCGAAGTTGCAATGTGGCTTATCGACCACCAAATGAATATGCAAATTAGCAACGAGTTTGGACAATACTTTGTTCGTTTGCCTCTGAAAAAATCTGCAAAAATTGTACACGGTAACGCGTTGCAAACAGAATGGGAAAGTTTGGTTTCTAAAAATGAAATCTCATTTATCATCGGAAATCCACCATTCCTTGGAAAGAAGGAACAAAACGCAAATCAAAAATCCGATATGGAATTTGTGTTTTCAGGCATTAAAGGAAGTGGAGTTTTAGACTATGTTACT
>CAYOPF010000003.1:0-46658 GCA_964405755.1 uncultured Chloroherpeton sp. | reverse complement strand
ATTTATAAAGTAAGTGCCTGATGGGAAAATTGTTGTTTCAAGGTCTATTTGGTTTATTCCTTGTTCAAGATTTTGTGTTATATTTGGTTGGATTGTATTTCCATTAATATCGGAAATGTAATATGTTAGGATATTTGGTTGTGATGCGTCGATTTGCAATTGATAATTGCCGTTTGTTGGATTTTGTTTTAATGTTGTCTTATACTCTTTTGTAAAAAATGGGTCGGTGATGGAAGTTACCGTGTTGTCGAGGAGGATGAGATTATTTGAAGCATTACTAACTAATTGTGTTGAGCTATTGTTTATGTTGATAAATAAGTTTCCAGATGGTGGTTTATAAATGTATATTAAAGAGTTATTGATATTCTTGATTTTACAAACACCCATTGAGTCCATACTTTTATAAAATGATAAATACATATAATTGTTATCATTTGTCCAAACAAAGTTATAAACATTATGAAATCCTAAATCTTCACTTTCCCAGAGAACAGAATAATCGGTTGTAGAGTAAAGGGTCAGCTTGCCGTCGTGTTGATAGCCCAATACTGATCCATCCGGGGAATAACGGAGGAGGACTATTGATTCGGAATCCTCATTTCCAATTACTCTGCTTGAAATTTCTCTTATCCTTTGATACGAATTAATATCCCATATTTCAAATCTCTCATTTTGTGCTCTATATGTGCCTTCTTTTTGCCTTTTCATATCAGCAATATATATCGCCATCGTCCCATTTGTTGGATGTAATGCTACTGACCTATAGTCAAACTTTAGTCCTGGATATGATGTATCTTTTATTATTTTCATATCTGATGGTTTGAAAAATACTAAATTGTTTTTTATGGTTGCTTCGAATTGTCCAGGGCTATAATATCCGCCATCCCAAATAACACCAATATCTAAGTGTTCATTTATTGTTGAAGCTTGAAAGTTGAAATTTGTTCTTCCAAGATTTTCAGCAATACTTGTTACTTTAGTCAAGCTTGGGTACGTATATTTATCCCCATAAACATTCCAAAAATATTTGCCATCATCGCTAAATTTACGGATGCCACCTACGTTTTTGATTGTGTCCAGAATATTACCCTCCAAATCATACTTGATTACATAATAAATATCGGTGCAAGTTGCATAAATGTACTTGTCGTCGGGCGAGAACACCGCATTAAGCAACTTATATGGAAGGAAAACCCTCTCCCAAATTATACCATTCTCCGCTTGTGCCCGCTGCCCACATAAGAGCAACACCAATAAAAATGCGAATATTAATTGGATTTTTCCATTTTCTATTCCTCCAAAAAATACTTTTTTCAAAATTGCAAATTACTAATATCTATATAATCCATTAAACCCCGTTTTTGTTTCAATATACATAAAAATATTTTTTTTGTCGCAATAGAAAAAAAGAACTACCCCTGCCCGCTCTTAAAAAGAGGGGGGGTGTGCTTTTTTCTCTCTCCCCCTCTCTTCCTAAGAGAGGGGGCTTGGGGGGTGAGTTCGCTCGTACCTCCGCCTTCATCCCCCTCTGTGAGGAGGATGAGATGCCGTAAGATAAAAATATAAAAAAACTTCACTTAAAAAAAAGAATAATTCCCCTCTATAAGAGGGGATAAAGGGGTGTGTTAAAATATGCGAATACAATTAAGCTATCTGAAAAAGGAGTTCACGACACTCCCCCTGAACCTCTGTTCAAGAGGGGGAAAATAGCTTGATTCGTTTCTCCTCCTCTCTTCTTAAGAGAGGGGGTTAGGGGGTGAGTTCGCTTTGAACTCCACCTTTGTCCCCCTCACAGATAGGAATATGATTGTTTTTGCTGTGTTTTTATTTAATTCACCCACGAATGAATTCGTAGGCTATGATTAGTGTAATTTATTAATGGAATTATTATAAATGTTTTTTCTAACGCTCTTTTTAGCCCCTCGCCTGTTAGGAGAGGGATTGGGGTGAAGTCGATTGCAAAGCAATAAATGATGTAGGGGCGAACTGCCGTTCGCCCCACGATATTATTTATTGGCTTAGCTGATTCTTCTTCTGGGTAAAAAGAGAAACAAGAATTAGCGTTAAAAAGCCCAATGGAATTGAAACAATGCCAGGATTTTGTAAAGGAATTAATGCTTGGTCTGGAGGTAGTCCATAAATATCATACATTGTTGGCGACATCAAAATCATTAGTAAAGCCGAAGTAGCACCAACAACGATCGCCCACGAAATACCCTTTGCAGTTGTTTTCTTCCAGAAAAGTAGCATAAGAATCGCTGGTAGGTTTGCCGATGCTGCAATCGCAAAAGCCAATCCAACCAAAAAATTAACATTCTGCTTTTCGAATATTATACCTAAAATGATTGCTATTAATCCAACAACAACTGCAGCCATTCTGCCGTAGGTAACTTTGGATTTTTCAGTCATTTTAACTTTCATAAATTTATCCATTAAGTCGTGAGCAACAGCTCCCGATGCCGCAACAATCAAACCACTTACAGTACCTAATATTGTTGCAAAAGCAATAGCCGATATAATAGAAAATATTGTTAAACCAAATGTTTTAGCCAAAAGTGGAGCGGTCATATTGGAGTTTTCGGGATCGAGTCCACCATTAATCATTGCTCCTAAGCCCAAATATAAAGTAAGAATATAAAATGTACCAATTGCAAAAATTGCCAAAATCGTAGATTTACGGGCAGCTCTTTGACTTGGTACAGTATAATATCTAATTAATACGTGAGGAAGGGCAGATGTACCCAGGAATAAAGCCAACATCAATGAGATGAAGTCCAGTCTGCTCCAAAATGTTGCTCCATCATCCAATTTATAGTATGCCCCTGGTTTTAATAATTTAGATCCTTCAGTTGGATTTTGGTAAAACACGGTCACTTTTTCGCCATCAAGCGAGAAAGCAACTTTTGTAAACCTTACAATAACTGAAGATTCTATATTTCTAATAAATTCAATAGGTCCCACCGAACCTGTATTTTCAACTTCCTTGCCGTCAATAATTATTTTTTGAATGTGTCCCACCTGGAAGAATTTTCTGTCTTCCTTAGGATATCCATTGTAAAGTTTTGTGCCCTCAGCGGTTTCGACTACAGATAGAGCTTCTTCCAAAACAGGTGGCTGTACTGTTTCGTTAATTTTCCACCAGGAAATAATTCCGTCCTGTTCGAGTTTAACGAAGATAAAACCTTTCTCGGTATGTTGGGTAATTAATTTGTAGTTTTGGTCTAAAACATTGGTTACGTTACCATCTTGCATTTCTATTGGTGTAGACTTGAATTTATGGTATTCTTCACTTGGGGATGTGTTCAATCCTTTGCTTAATACCATATATACAATAGCAAAAGAAAAGAGAATTAATAAAGCACCTTTAATAAATTGAACATAAGTTGTTGAGGTCATTCCAGCAGTTGCTACGATAAAAATCACAATAGAGCCAACCATAACGACACCAACCCAATGAGGGAGCCCGAACAATGGGGTGATTAATGCACCTGCACCAACCATCTGAGGTATCAAATAGAAAATGGAAACAACAAGTGTGCTAATTGCGGCTGTTAACTTGATGCCTTTGGAATCGAATTTAGAATCCAATGCATCTGCAAAAGTGTATTTGCCCATACGCTTAAGTGGTTCTGCAACAATGAACAATGCTACTACCCAACCAGCTAAATAACCTATTGAATAAAGAAAACCATCGTAACCGTAGAAAGCAATCATTCCGCAAATACCCAAAAATGAAGCAGCAGAGAGATAATCGCCTGCAAAAGCAATTCCATTAACTGCCCAATGGATTTGACCACCAGCGGCATAATAACCGCTTGCCGACTTAGTCTTTCGCGCAAAATAGAAGGACAATCCCAATACAGCTGCTACGAAACACAGAAAAATTACAATTGCTGTTATTGATACATCGTAAATCATTTGCCTTCCTCCTTATTCAATGTGTCCTCATATTTAGAGCAGAAATAATTATAGATTATTCCCATGAAACCGGCCAAAACAATAAGGCCCATCCCGTAAATAACTGCTAAATTCGCCAAACCAAGTACATTTAATCCTAATGTTTTGGGCGATATCGTACCAATAATCACAAAACCAAAATAAGTAACTAAGTATACAATGAACATCTTAACTCCCAGTCTGGTTTTTTTCTCGATTGAGTTGTCTTTTCCCATTTCAACCGAAGGTTCGTGTAGCATAGAATCTCCATTTTAAAATTTGTTGAAAAAAATCATTTTTGTTTTTACAAATTTATTAAAATTAATTGTTTGTAGATTATTTTTTTTATTTTTATATTTTTTTGATAATAAATTTAAAATATTAATTCAGGCTCGTATTTTATTAATGATCTATTTTTGATTTGTTTTTAATAAAAGCTGGTTCAATTAAAAAAATGGACTATTTAATTATTGAATAGATTATTTTTTATTATTTTTGAATTTACTAATATTTGTAACTAACAAAATTAAGGAGGCTTGCCTTATGAAAAAATTAGTAGCAACTACTTTTGTGCTATTTCTGTTCCTATCGAGTACAACATTTTTGTTTGCTCAAGATGCTAATCAAACTCAAAAAATCATTAACTACTGTGGTGCCCGATTCAACGTGTTCATGAAAGACGCTGGTATTCCAAACGACATTTCACCTCTTTGCACAGGCGAAAACAGTACGGAAGTCTTTTTCGATTTCAAAGACTTTGGAGCTGTTATCGACAAAAAAATGGTTGTAAGAGTAATATTTTTCTCGGACTCGAAGAATTTTTCCTATAAAGGACTCACCATGAATTCTACAAACAAGGATATTGAGAAAAAGTTAGGAAAACCAAACGAAGAAATCGAAAGAGCAAATGGTAAAGGTTACTTGTGGGAATACCCTATAGAAGAAATTTTCAGTAGTATGTACTTCTGGTTCGATCCAGATATGAAATTAGAAAAAATAAGCGTTGAATTAAAATAATTTGTCAAGATATTTTATTCAATAAATCTGCTAATTTTCGTGCAGATTCTTTACGTTCGTAGCCTTTAATGGATTGAACATTGATGGAATTCAAAAAATTATTCGATTTCCATAGTTCAAATAGTTGATAAAAGTTATCAGCTATTTTTTTTGTGTTCGATTGGTGAGCAATCAATCCCGCACCAGTTTCTTGAATTAAATCGGCAATTGCTCCTTGCTCGGGTGCAACCACAAGCAGCGGTTTATAGGTACCAAGATATTCGTACACCTTGCCTGGAACGATTTCTTCGCTTTCCTTGCTTTCGTCAACAATCAACAATAGTGCATCGCTCTCGAGCAATTTCTTAATACTTTCGTTATGAGGAATGTAATTGATGTTGATTATTCTATCTTTGAACGAAGTTTGGTTCATCATTTGATGAACTTCTTGGCCGAACCGACCTATAAATTGCAAGATAAAATCTTTATTTGTGATTTTGGACTCTTGAATTAAGATTTCTATAGCATCGAATAATGCTTTTGGATTTCGCTTGCCATACATCGAACCAGTATATGTTAATGTAAATACTTCATTACGCTTTTGCTCAATATTGGGATAATCGTCGGAATCGAATCCATTGGGAATATGGATAAATTTGTCGTTTGGCAGATTAGGATATTTTTGTAAAGCATCTTTTTGTATTCCCAACCAAGCAACCTCGACTGCATCGGCAGTGGTGAATACATTCTTTTCCATTGACTTATCTATATACTTTGGCAAGAACCAACGCGGTGGTGCTTGAATAAAGTCAGTCCAGGGGTCGCGAAAACCTGCAATCCAAGGCACTTTCAGCTTTTTCTTAGCATATTTGGCAATAACAGAACAAGTGTATGGAGGCGAAGAACTATAAATTGCGTCAATATTATTTTCTTTAATTACTTCTTTAAGTTCTCTTTTACTTGTAAAGTACCAACCAATTCGTGCATCGGGTATGAAAAAAGTGCCACGAATGAATTCGATAATCTGCTCTTTAAAACTTAATTTTGCACCTTCTTTTTTTATTATATTCACATCGACGGGTTCGCCGGGTTTCTTTCCTGTTAATTTACGATAAAAATTATAAGGTTCGAAAATTTTGCTGCGAATCACTTTTATATCTTTTGGAATTTCGTCGATTAAACTATAATCAAACGCCGGATAATCGGCATCGCGCACAGTAAAAACAATCGGGTTCCAGCCAAATTCCCGAAGGTACTTGACGTGCTTTAGAACTCGTTGAACGCCAGGACCACCGGATGGAGGAAAATAATAAGTGATTACAAGTAAATTTTTCATTGATGTAATTTCAGAAATTCTGTAGCCAATAATGTTTCCTGGGTGGAATCAGCTAATTTTTTTACAGTTAGTTTATTTTCCAAAAATTCGCTTTCACCAATTATCACGGCATAATTTGCTGTAACTTTGTTTGCTTCCCTCATTTGTGCTTTAAACGAGCGTCGAAGAATTTCAACAAGTACCGACTTGCCATTTTGTCGAAGTTTATTGGCGATACCTTGTGCAAAATTGTAATATTCACTCTTTTGGATTATAAAATAATAATCAATTTGTTGACGATTTTCGGGTAACTTGCCGATTTGCTGCAAAATTAAAAGCAGCCTCTCTATTCCAAAAGCAAAACCAACAGCTGGTGTGGGTTTGCCTCCCAATTGCTCGAATAAACCATCATATCGGCCACCTCCACCAAATGAATCCTGGCTGCCGAGATAATTGCTTCGGAATTCGAAAACGGTATGCGAATAATAATCCAACCCACGAACTAATTTATTGCTTATTTCATAATTAATACCTAATTCGTCCAAACCTTGAAGTACGGAATTGAAATGTAACTTGCTCTCTTCGTCCAAACTATCTATAATTGCTGGTGCATTTTCCAATATTTTTATATCATTTTCATCTTTGGAATCGAGCACACGCAGGGGATTAACCTCCAATCTGTTTCTGCTTTCCACAGAAAGTTTTTCGGAATTATCTTTAAGAAAAATAATTAAAGCAGTTCGATAATTAGCTCGGGACTGCTCATTTCCCAAAGAATTAACTAAAAGTGTATATTCATTAATTCCAATATTTTTAATCAATTCTATTGCCAATAGAATAATTTCGATATCTGCTTCGGGATTGGGGGAGCCAATTAATTCTGCACCGTATTGATGGAATTGACGCAACCTCCCTTTTTGAGGGCGTTCGTATCTGAAAAAAGGTCCAAAGTACCACAATCTTAGAATTGGATTTTCGTAATTCAATGAATTCTGAATTATCGAACGAACCAATGCCGCAGTTGCTTCCGGTCGTAATGTTACCGATTCGTCCCCTTTATCGATAAATGTGTACATTTCCTTATTCACAATATCGGTGCCTTCACCAATACTACGATGGAACACTTCGGTTTTCTCGAAAATTGGTGTACGGATTTCGGAGTAATTAAATCTGTTGGATATTTCTTTAAATTTATCGAATAGAAAGTGCCATAAATAAATATTATCAGGTAGAATATCCTTTGTACCGCGTATTGCCTGAACTTTTTCCATTTTACCTTTGTATTATCATTGTTTTAGAATATTTTCGAGTAGGTGTTTCCATTATGCAAAAATATGTGCCAGCAGGAATATCTCTTAAATCGAGATTGAAAGAGTATTCTCCTCGAGCTAATTCTTTGTTTATAATTTCCTTAACCAATCTTCCCTGGGTATCTGTTAAATAAATTTTTGTATTTTCAATTTCGATAACAGAAAATTCCAGGGTTGTAAATCCTTGTGTTGGGTTTGGGAATGTCTGTTTTAAATACACTTTACCTTCGGAATCGAACAAGCGGGCGCCACCTTCGGTGCAAAAACCTGTTAATCTAAATAAGCCGCTTTGGGTGAATACTTTAAGTTTTCCTAAACCAATTGGACTGCAATACTCCAATTTTAGATTGGATAGCGAATCATTCCCCAGTGCCGCCTTGAATCGTATTTTTGCCAATACAGAATCGGGTCCGAAATTTCGTGGCAAATCTAAGAGCATCACTCTATCGTTGCCGTCGATCCAATTTGGATAATAATCTATTGGAGCTAGCAAAGAAGAATTAAACCGCAAATGAGTACGAATTCCAGTAAAAGATTTTCTTATTCCTTCTTGGGATGCATTTTTTATTTTAATTGGCACTTCTACAATTTCGCCCGGAGATGCGGAATAATTATCAATCGAAATAGTCAATGTATCTATTCTTGGCGAAATACCTTCGCCGAGTAATCCAATTTTCAAAGGGGAGAGAGTGCCATTATATATAAAAGCAACTGTACCATTATTTACCTCCAAATCTAATGGAGTGTAGCGGATAGTAAGTCCCAAAGTTTGATTTGGACGCAACAAAGTTTTTCCTGGATTGTTTATTATCCGGAAATGAGTAGTATCGGGTTTTTGCAGTTCAATTTTCTCAACTTCAACATCAAAAAAGCCTTTATTCACAACCATTAATGAAATAGTGGAATCTCGCGAGTCTCCAATTTCGATTTGATCGAAATCAATAATATTCATATATGAATAAATTCCGCGGTCAACACCATTACCCGTCAACACTGCTTTGAACTTACCACCTGAAGTAAGCACATTTACCGTATCGAATATCTTACCTGGCTGGGTTGGACGGAATTGCATCTTAGCTTTCAATGGAATGAGCGTGTCCAAATAAAATGGGACTTCTATGTCGTTCAAAAATTGAAACTTGCTGTTTTCCCCACCCAAAATGTCTATTTTTCTAATTTGGAAATTGAAGTCAGTTTTATTTGTAAGAAAATTATTAATTACTGTGTCCTTGGAACTGAATATGGGAACATCACCAAAATCGATGTTTACTAATTCCATAGCTATTGGTTTTATTCTGAATAAGCAATCAGTAGTATCCATTTGCAAATCGCGCTGCTCTAAGTTCCAAATTTTTGCCGTAAAATCCCGCGAAGCAGTCAGAATTCGCTTTGCATCGAAATTGAATACAGCAGTTAGCACAGATTTTGTATGCTCTTTTATAATATGTGGTAAACCAGGTAATCCTTTATTGGCATCCCATAACCGGACATCTTCTTCAGAAGTTGTTAGGAGCATTTCACCATATTTGGTTGAATAATAGAAACTTGCTGAGAAGTGCACCACACCTTCTTTATGCTGAATAGTATATAAAGTATCTGTGGTATTAAAATCAAACACATATATCTTTTTGGTTTGAAGCGAGACAACAGCTACTTTAGTTGTATTGTGATTAAACGACGCATAAGTAGCATTGCCATATTTTTCATTTGGATTTACCTCACTTGCAACACGAGTATCAAATATTTTAACAGGATTATTGATTTGATTTTTCCAGTCCCAAACCTTTGCTATACCATCGTTACCTGCGGTTAAGATGTATTTGTCGTCGTTGCTGAATTCTGCATACCAGCATACACCGTTTTTATATGCACGGACATCTGCGACTTCGCTTAGGTCGGTTGCGCTAAAAACATCGGCACAGCCGTCATTGCACGAAACCAGAATATATTTATCGTCGTTAGAAAAGCGAACCGAATTGGCAGTTTTTCCTAACTCCTTATCCATAAGTTTGATGCCACTGATTACGTCCCAGACAATTAATTTACCATCTTTGCCAACCGATGCTGCTCGATCGCCTTTATTGTTGAAATCAGCAAATTTTACTTCGGCAGTATGTCCTTGAAGATTATGCAGAATTCTTCCACTATTTGCATTCCAAATAATTACAGACCTATCTGCACTCGAGGTTATTACCAAATCGCCTTCGGAATTGAAAAATGCAGTATTTACTTCCCCCAAGTGTCTTAAATCCAATGTACGGCCAACGTTATTTGGCCATAGCTGTATTGCTCTTATTAAACATTCATTGGATTGAACATTGGGAACGGTCCATAAGTACGACAAATCTTGTACGTTCCGGGCAAGCGTATCCCAATTACGTCCATTATCGATAGAATATTCTAATTGAATAACATCTTTGGGTAATAAACCTGTCCAACGAATCGAAAAAGTATCACCTGGTACCAAAGTTGTCTTGCATTCCGGAGTGAGTAACTTAATCGTTCTATCGGCCGGAGGAGTGTTTGGGAAACCTCCAGTAAGGTATATTTCGCGTCCCATACAGGCTTCGGCATCTATTTCGAGTGTCGTAAAAGTGATTGCAGAATCCGAAGGTGTATATCGAACTGTTAAGTTTATGCTTTGATTTTCGGGTAAAATTATTTCCTGGCCAATATTGCCTTTTACAATTTGATAACGAATGTCCTGAATGCTGAATTTCTTGATTTTAATATTTCCATTAACAGCTGTAATAGCAATATCTAAGTCTTTGGAAGTCCCCGGGAGTACCGAGCTGAACCCAAGTGCGGGGGGATTGGCAACAAGTAAAGGTTTCTTGAAACTTTCAATTTTGTATGTTGTTGCTGTTTTATAACCTTTCCCAGGTAAGGATATTTCCACATCGTGATAATCGTTGCAAATATTGCGGTCCGAATAGGACAGCAAACTGGGAGTATAACCTAAAATCAATGAATAAAAGTATTTAGCTAATGCACCTAAATTATTAGTTGGTTCTATTTCGTCTACAAAATACCCATTTGTTGCTTCGACTAGTTCCAAAATATCCTTGCTTGCAGGTTTGCCAATTACTATAACCAACGGCCTTATCAGATTGTCCTTCATCTCTTTAATTACTTTGTCTTTTTCGATAAACAAAGAACCATCAGTAACAAGAATTGCAAATTTGAGATATTTTGACGTTTTGTGAATCTCGGCAGCACCGCCGGGCTTATCGATAAATGCCTGGTCGATACTCGAAGCGCCTTCTGGTTGGAAACCGTTAACTATTTTTGCTAATTTATATTTACTGTGAGCAAATCCTTGATGATAATAGTTAATCGCATCGAAGGAGGATAGTGCAACCTCGATTTTGTTGGAATCGATAACTTTGATAAGCTCCAGTAAAAAATCTTTTCCAATATCAAATCTCGACTTTCCAAATTTGCTGTTATTGCTCATTGCCAAGTCAAAATGCAAACTTACCGATGCATTTGCCAAAATATTTTGGTTCTGATTCAGAAATTCAATATTGTTTGGAATTAATCCATTATCCATTACAACCAGGTTGTTTTTGTCGTAGTTCAATTTTGGAGCAACTTCATCATTATCGAAAATAAATAATTCGAAATGTACTTCCGGATAGGATTGGATGTTTGTTTTATGGATAACAATTCCACTTTGCGAGTATAAACTTGCATAAGAGAACAACAATATTAATGCTGCTATTAATTTATGTAACTTTTTCATTTATTCATCTCCCCAATTACAAAATTATCGAAAAATCATTGAATATCATTAATTTACAATCAAAAAAAGTGCCAATAGAAATAAATTATTTCCAGCCTTTGTTCTAAATAGAATCTAATAAAAATAAAAAATAATTTAAGTTTCTAAAGCCATTGATGTTTGTCTTGATTGGCGATTTCTTCGACAAGCCGCTTTACTTCCTGAACCCTTGAACGGGGACAAATCATTACGGCATCGTCAGTTAATGCAACCACCATATTTGAATAACCCAACACAGATAGAATCATATCCTTTCTTTCGGAGCGATTTATCAGAATTGAATTATTAGTTTCCAATTCTACAACTTCGCCCTGAATATAATTTTGATTTGCATCAACAGAGTAAATTCGTGGCAGGGCTTCGAACGAACCCAAATCTTCCCACGAAAAAGTGGCAGGAGCGACCACCACTTTTTTTGCTTTTTCCATTAAAGCATAGTCAATCGAAATATCTGGGAAATTACTGTAGATATTTAAAATAGTTTTATTTTGGGTAAAATTATCTTCGTTAGGGTTGTTATTGATTATGCCCTTCATTTCGTATATAAAGTCGCCTATATCCTTTGCGTATTTAATCATTTTATTGATAAAAGTATCCAAACGGTAGAAAAACATTCCTGAATTCCACAAATAGCGATTACTGCGGAAATATTCTCCAGCTTTTATTTGAGTTGGCTTCTCGTGGAAGGATTTAATAGGTTGTATTTGGAGTGATTGATTGGTATAGTCGAAGTCGGCTTCAACCTCGATGTAGCCATATCCAGTCTCGGGTCGCTCGGGTTTTATCCCAATTGTTGCCAATACCTCGTTATAATAAACATATTTGAGCAATGATTCCAATATGTTGGAAAAAGATTGTATTGGAAATATTCTTTGATCGGCCGTAAGAACAGCTACAGAAATCTCGCTTTCAGGAATACCCCGCTGTTCCATTCTGGATGCAATAATAGATGCAGTCAACGACAAACAAGGTGCTGTGTTGCGTTTTAATGGTTCAGCTATTATGTTTTCCTTAGGAATATCGGTAATGATATTGGCAACCGGGTCTTTTAAATATTGGTTAGTGATTATAAAAATATTTTCCAAATCGATTACTGTCGAGGCTCTTTCGATTGCTTCCTCAAGTAATGTTGGAGTGTTATCGTCGAACTTAATTATTTGTTTTGGACGGTTTATTCTGCTTAAAGGCCAAAACCTGTTGCCAGCACCACCCGCCATTATTATAGCTACTTTTTCCATTTCACTTCTTATTTACTGGGACATAATTTGTTTGAATTTTGAAATAAGTTCTATTTCTGTAGGATCCTGCTCATTGAGTATTCCAAGATAAAAACTAACCCAATCTGCAAGATAAATAAATTCGAATAGCCTTATCAATGGCATTTCCTCTTTGCTTTCGACGATTCTTAAATTGGGTGTTATCTCAGTTATTATTTTGCATAGCGTTTCAAGTCTTTTTCTATTAGATGGATGTTCATTTTTATCGATCAAAACTACAAAAAAAGAATTCTCAATTATTGTACTTGGGAATTTGAGCGAATTGATTTCGTTGTGGTTCATTTCGGGAACAAGATTGCCAAACGCAAGATTTTTGGCATTTTCTTGTATTTGACCACGCCAGCGTAAGTTAATCACATCCAGAACATCGCTCGACGAATAAATTATCACTTGTTTGTTATGCAGTTCCTCAGCAAATTTTAATGCAAAGTTGTCCCCGGTAAGCGTGCCATATTCTTTGGCTTTTGTTTCCAGGTAATCTACCAGCATTTGCTCTTCTATCATCGATTTGGAGATTGTGCATACTTTGCAAAAATTTGCTATTAAAAAGTTGTAAACAGCAAAAAATAAATATCCTAACGCTGCTCGTGGTTGCATACCACCGGGCACTTGCACAAATCCAATACTGTTTTGAACGCAAAATTCAGAAAGCCTACCACCACTTGCTATTCCAACAATGTAGGAAGTATTTTCTTTTGCTTGCTGAATTATTGATAGTGTTTCTTCGGTATTACCCGAATAGGAAATGCAAATAACCAATGTGTGTTCGTCCACCCAATGAGGCAAATCGTAATTACGAACAATTATAATTGGGATATTAATCTCTGGATGATTTTTGGCAATAAAACTTCGTGCAATATCTCCGCTTATTGCAGATCCACCCATTCCTGTTATTAGTATTCTTTTAATTCGATAATTATCTTGAAGTTTAGGGGAGTTCTTCAAAAACTCAATCGAATTGCGGACTTGATTGTGGAAATTTGCAATAACACCCATCATATCCGACAAGTCGAACTTTTTGATATTTTCTTGAGTAATCATTAAAATCAAACATTTTATAAAATATAAAATTACGAAATTTTCATTTTGAATTGTACTAAATTTAAATATCTTGACACCTTTTTCGTCTTAGCGGGGATATGAAACAAACAAGTGCCGATGGATTGATGTTTGTAATAACCCTTGTTTGGGGTTTTACTTTTATTTTTACAAAGATTGGTATTTCCTACACAAATGAATCGTTTTTCGTACTAATGCGATTCGGCATTGCTCTTGTTCTATTGCTAATCGTATTTAATAAACGATTATTCTCGATAAAAAAACAAACGATCAAACAAGGTTTGGTTTTAGGTTTCTTTTATGCTGGTGGTTTTATTTTGCAAACTTATGGTTTGAAACTGACAACTGTTCCAAAATCGGCATTTATTACAGGTTTGGCGGTGCCATTGGTTCCTTTTGTATATTGGTTTTTAGTCCGAAAGCGTGTTGATATTTTTTCGAAAATAGGCGTGTTTGTTGCCTCAATTGGGTTATGGTTTTTTACCAATCCTGATATAAATAATCTGAATGTTGGTGATATCCTAACCTTATTTTCGACATTTTTTTGGGCTTTCTATATTACTTATATGGACAAATATACCAAGGATCAAACCGGTACAGATTATACTCCCCAATTAGTTTTTATGCAATTTTTATCGCTTGTTGCTCTTTCTTCCATCAGCTTTTTGGTCATTGATTTGCCAAATTTCCATTTAGATTTTCATCCTAATCTAATATATGCAGTACTCTATAATGGAATTATTGCATCATTTGTTTTAACGTTCATTCATACTGCATACCAAAGGTTTACCACGCCTATCAAAGCCGCTCTGATATTCTCCTTGGAACCCGTAGTCGCCTCGGTTGCTTCGATATTTATTTTTAATTCAGTATTTTCATTCAGGGAAAATTTGGGAGCATTCATTATGTTTGGTGGGGTTCTTACTTCCGAGATTGGGCCATTTATTTTCAGAAACATTATTACAAAAACAAGGAGTGAAAATGCCTAGCATCGAAGCAAATTTTATACATAGTTCAAGCAAAATAGGTGATTACCCACGAACTTCTTTGCCAGAATTTGCGTTTTCGGGCCGCTCCAATGTGGGGAAATCAAGCTTTATCAATACAATTTTACTACGAAAAAATCTTGCAAAGATAAGCAGTAACCCCGGCAAAACCAAGAGTATTAATTTTTTCAATGTTCAGGATAAATATATTTTGGCAGATTTGCCCGGATTTGGGTATGCGAAAGTAAGCAAAACAGACAGAGAACAATGGAAGGACATGATTTACCATTACTTTAAATCGCGAGAGCAACTTAAGTTTGTTACCGTTTTGGTTGATGGCCGACACGATCCTATGTCAATTGATTTATCTTTGATTGAATGGTTGGAGAACCATCAGATACCCTTTATTGTTGTTATGACCAAATGTGATAAAGTATCGAAAACACAAATCGAAGAAAAAGTGGAGGAATGGAATTATTTGCTCCAAAGCTGCAAAGGGAAAATTGAAGTACTTCCTACTTCATCCTTAACTGGATTGAATCGTGAACAATTTGTTGCAATAATCAAAAGACATTTAGATTAATGGATGAATTATTAAGATATGAATGAATTAATAAACATATTGAAACATTCGGACAAAAACTTACTTAAAGGTACAGAGTCTCATTTTAAGCTTGCTCCTTTAATAAATGGAGAACATTTCCGCACTTTCAATCCTTCGCCAGATGCTTATAATAGCTCAGTATTGTTGATTTTAAGGGAATTTGAAAAAAAGATACAGATTTTATTCACACTCCGAAGCTCCAATATGAAAAGTCACAGTGGCCAAATTAGCTTTCCAGGTGGACGAGTTGAGGAAACAGAAAGATGCATAGATACTGCACTGCGCGAAACATACGAAGAAATTGGAGTAAAACCAGAGCAGATTGAAATTCTTAAACAATTATCAACCCTTTATGTACCTCCATCCAATGCTATTATTCATCCATTTGTGGGAATATTAAAACAAGATAGTAAGTTTACGCTAAGTCCCGACGAAGTGGAAGATGCATTTTGGATAGATTTGGAATATTTCCTGAACATAAACAATATGGTTACCGAGCAATGGAAGTTCAACGGAAAAATAGTAGATGTTCCCCTATGGAAAATTCATCCAAAACAAGTTCTTTGGGGTGCTACTGCAATGATTTTATCCGAGTTCATCGATATAATAAAAGAAAATATTAATTTTGAAAAATAAATATGTTTAACAAAACTAAGGATAAATTATGAAAAAATACTTAGCAATATTCTTCACATTTATTTTGGCAACCAATATATTAATTTCTGCTGATTTAAAAATCGTAAGTAGTGAAGATAAGAAACCGATAATCAATGCTCTGGTTGTGATTAATTCGGATGACACCTTAAAAACAGATTCATTTGGAAAAGTAAACATTTCCAAGTATTCAGGGCAAATTACATTAAGGGTGATTGCCAATAAATACCAAACAGTAAACACATCGTTCAATACCGCAAAAATACCCTTCGAGGATAACACAATTTATTTGAATCCAAAACTATTTCAATTTGATGAGGTTATGGTGTATAGTGCAAGCCGTCAGCAACAAAAAATTACAGAATCGCCTGCAGCAATTTATCATCAAAGCCCCGAACAAATACGTATTAACTCACGCTCGGGACAGATTGCCCAAGTTTTCCAATCCTATACCGGTGTTGAAGTATTGCAAAATGGAGCATCCGACTTTATTGTCAATACACGTGGATTCAATGGCGGTTTGCACCGACGTATTCTGGTTCTTCAAGATGGCCGCGATGCCTCGATGCCATTACTAGGTGCATTGGAATGGAACTCCTTTTCGATGCCTTTAGATGAATTTGCCCGTGTGGAATTTGTACGCGGTCCCGCTGCTTCGCTATACGGAGCAAATGCATTCAACGGTGTATTGAATCTTACTTCCTATGCTCCAAAACAAATATTGGGTGCAAAAGCTTCGTTATTAGCTGGTGATTACGACACATACAAAGTGGATGCAAGATATGCTGGAATGTGGAACTTTTTAAGCTACAAAGTAACATTGGGTACATCGAACAGATTGAATTGGTCCAACCGACGTGATTCAGCAAAATTCCTGGAGTATGCAGGCTTACCAATTGAACGTAAATCTCTTAGCGAGGACGATAGATTAACAAAATCTTATTATGGAACATTTCGTGTTGATTTCGATTTATGGCAGGATGCCAATGCAGTTACCGAATTTGGCTACTCCCGTAATACAAACGAATTGTTTGTGTTTGGGCTCGGCCGTACTTTTGTTAAAGATGTAGAGCGGCCCTATGCACGCTTTGCATTTAATACGCCAAATTTCCACTTCCAAACTCATTTCATGCAGCGAAGAGTACTCGACACAATGTGGTTGATGGTCCCTGGGGCCCCTTTATTAGATGACTCAAAGGATATTTTCTTCGAAGCACAGTATAATCACCAATTCTCAAGATCGCTCGGTTTAATTATTGGAGCAACCCAAGATTTCCAACAAATAAGGACATCTGGAACATCTATACCTGACGATCTGGATGCAAATTACACAGGCTTATACTCTCAATTCGATTACAAAACTGATTTTAATATCGATTTTGTAACATCCGCCAGACTTGATTTTGCCTCGATTCACGAAACTCAGTTCTCCCCTAGATTTGCAATTGTATTTAAGCCAATCACTAACCATAATTTCCGTATTTCTGTTGGTCGTTCTTTCCAACGACCAAATTATTCGGAATTATATCGATTAACACCCGATGCTCCTGCAATCGACCCCTCTAACGGCCGTCCTGTTAACTTCGCCGCAATCGAAAAGAAAATTAATGATACTTTGGCAACTCTTACGGGAACTAATCCAAACCTTATATTGGGATTGAATGCACTTAATGCTCGAGCCGTTGGCAATCCAAACTTAAAAGTAGAAAGAAACATTGGTGTCGATTTTGGTTACGAAGGTATTTTCTTAGATCATTTTAAGTTTTCTGCAGATTTTTATTATAACAAATTGAATGACTTTATTACCAATTTTCTCCCAAGAGTAAATACAGATATACCTGAATGGTCGCCCGAATTGCCCGATAATTTAAAACAATACACAAATTTAGTGAAAGATTTGGCAAATTCACCATTAAATCCAAGGGATAAACTGCGTTTGTCCAATTATCAAGGCAAGCCTACATTTGTTGTATCCAATACCAACGTAGGCGAGGTTATTCAATATGGTACAGAATTGAATCTCATTTATTTATATGATAATAATTTAAGTTTAGAGGCTGGTTATAGTAATTACAATTTCGAAGTAATCCAAGCAAACAAATTCCAGCAAATAATGCCAAACACTGCACCAAACAAGTATCGTCTTGCTATTAATTATGCACAAAAAGGTATCTTTGATGCAAGAGTTGATTTTTCCTATACTCAAGGTTTTGATTGGCTTGCAGGTACTTACGTTGGTTATGTGCCCGATTATGCCTTAGTAAACTTGAATATTGGCGTTTATCCCATAGATAACTTAGAAGTTGGATTGTACGTATTCAATCTGCTGGATAGGAAGCATTATCAGATGTTTGGAGGAACTTACCTACCAAGATATACAACTATGAAAATAAGTTATCAGATATAAAGTTAATAAAAAGTGAAGTGTATTTTATTTAAGTTATAGTAGTAAATATATTTACAGTTTTTTAAACAGATTCTTTTTTAATATCTATTCTAATAACTGTTTCGTAATTATCTAGCAAATATCTTACTTTCGTTATTTTAAAATTTCTATTGAGTAATTAGTATGCATTAAAAGTATACATAAGAATATTTTTTTCATAATGCATTATATTATATTGGCATTTAGTTTATTTACTAATTATTACCAATAATGAAGTTTGATAATCTAAAATTGTTTAGAAAAAAAATGCAGATATAATTTACATATTTTGTAATTTGCAGTATTATTTTGAAAAATCAAATAAATTGTATTTAATGAAGTTAGAATCAATAATAAAACCAATAAAAGTAGATTTAGAGAATTTTGATAAATATTTTAAGCAACAGTTGCAATCCAAAGTACCGTTACTTAATATGGTTCTGAGATATGTAGCCAGCAGAAGTGGAAAAAAAATGCGTCCAGCATTGATTTTCCTTACATCACAATTGTTTGGTGAGTTCAATCAGCGGGTACTTGTCGGTGCGTCGATGATAGAGCTGCTCCATACAGCAACTCTTGTCCACGACGACGTTGTTGACGAAGCACAGGAAAGGCGTGGTTTTCTCTCGATTAATGCAATCTGGAAAAACAAAGTTGCTGTTCTGCTGGGGGACTATTTACTCTCGAGAGGATTGCTTGTTTCGGTTGAGAAGGAAGAATTTAGCTTTCTGAAGGTAACCTCCAATGCAGTTAAAACGATGAGCGAAGGCGAGTTGCAATCTATGGAAGCTTCGCGTCGGATGAGTTATTCGATGGATTTGTATTTCGATATTATTCGCAACAAAACAGCAGTATTGCTCCGTTCATGTTGCGAAATAGGTGCACTTTCGCAAAATCAACCAAACGAAGTAATCGAAGATTTGGGATTGTTTGGCGAGTTACTTGGAATTGCCTTCCAAATAAAAGACGACATTTTCGACTATACTAACACCAACACATTGCTTGGAAAACCAGTAGGAAATGATATTAAAGAAAAGAAAATAACACTTCCATTAATTTTTGCATTGGAAAATTCCACCCAAAGCGAAGTGGATTCGATATTGAAAAAAATGAAGAATAGCCAATCTGCTGAAAAGGAAGTTCAGAATATTATCGAATTTGTTAAAGCTAAGAATGGTATTGCAAAATCGGAGGAAAAGGCCAAAGAATTTATAAATCAAGCTATTGAAATTCTAAATAAATATCCCGATAGTAATGCTAAAAATTCTTTAATAAATTTTTCGTTATATGTGATAGAAAGAGAGAAATAAGGAGTAAAATTAATGCAAGATCAATATATAGTTCAAGAGCTAAATGAAAAAATACTTGCCTCGCAAAAAGTATTCATGCGTAAGGTATATTCCTGGATGACAGGTGGTTTATTAATCACTACATTAGTTTCTATGTATGTTTATAACTCAGGATTGGTGTTTAATTTCCTGAATTCAACTACCTTGATAATTTTAATTGTACTCCAATTAGGAGCAGTTATTTCGCTATCGGGATGGGCAATGCGAATGAGCACACCAGTAGCGGCATTAATCTTTCTTCTTTATTCGGGCCTAACAGGACTGACATTTTCGACAATATTTGTAGTTTACACAATGCAATCGATACTAAATGTGTTCTTGTCTTCTTCTCTCATGTTTGGATCGATTAGCGCCTGGGCATTCTTTACCAAAAAGGATTTGTCGCCATGGGGAACATTTTTCTTTATGGGTTTGGTTGGAATAATAATTGCATCGGTTGTCAATATTTTTCTGGCAAGTTCTGCTTTAGGTTTTGTAATTAGTGTAGTGGGAGTGCTGGTATTTGCTGGTTTAACAGCCTATGACACACAAAAGATAAAAGAAATGCACTTAGTAAGAGTTACTGGTGGCCAAGCAGAAGCAAACACTGCGATAGTCGGTGCCTTGATTTTATATTTGGACTTCATTAATTTGTTCTTGATGTTATTAAGATTATTTGGAAGTAGAAGATAGATGGAAGAAATATCACCATTATTTGCAATACAAGCAGAGAAAGCTTTAAAAAAGAACAACCCTCAACTTGCTGTTAAAATCTGCAAGCGAGGTTTGCAGTTTTTCCCCGATTATCAAATTGGCTACGTCTTAATGGCAGAAGCTTACGAAATGATGGGAGAAGCCAGCGAGAGAGACAATTTGGTGGAGCAAATCCATCAGCAATTCCCCAAAGCCATTACTACAAAGGTAATCGATGAGAAAATGAAAGCCGAGGGAACTTTACTTGTGAATAATCAAGAACCTTCTAACATTGAATCCGACGTTCTGGATGTTGATGAAATACCCGATGATCAAGATAAATGGGCAATGGTTGAAGTTGAATTAAGCAATAACGAAAACAATGACGTTGGGGTTCAAGAAGAGTTGGTAAATATTGATGAATTGATTGACGAGGCCCAATCTGTTATCGAAGATATAGAAGAAACAATAGAGGATTTGGAAGATGAGATTGCAAATGTAGATGGTGAATATGTAGAGCAGATGATAGATACTGATGAAAATGATGACACAAACGAAGAGTTAATTCAAGAGTACGCAGAATTGGAAAGCGAAATTGCAGATTTACAGGATTTCTCCAACAGTAATGATAACCCCGAATCGGTTGTGGACTTTTCGGAAGATTTACTCATATTGCAAAAAGAACATACTCCATTTGAATCCGAGATAAATTCCTCGCAAGTTATCGATGTTCAGAATACTAATTTTTCTGATATCAGCTTGATTGTAGGAATCAACTATCTGCCGTTTAATTTCAATTACTCCGATATTTTCGAATTGAGTAAAAACATCTCTGTCGAAAATTACCTCAATTTAGAAAGTGTTGAGCATAATGCTGACGAAGTCGATGAAGAAATAACCATTTCGACAGCTAACGACTTTGTGAAATCTCAAAATATTATCGAATCAGAATCGATGGAAGATTCAGAGTACGAGCAAGAGGAGAGCACCGATGAACATTTTCCCGATGATTTTGTCCCAACAGAAACATTGGCAATGATATACGAAAAGCAAGGTAAATATATGAATGCCATTGATATTTACCAAAAGCTAATGGAAATTCATCCCGATAAGATGGAGCATTACTTAAATAAAATAATGCTGCTCGAAACAGATGGTAATTAGTGCAAATGTTATTATATGTGGATGAATCAAAACCCAACAGAAATTCTCAATCAATATTATGGATATGATTCATTCAGGTTTAACCAACTTGATATAATTAATTCGATATTAAAGGGCAACGATACGGTTGCAATACTGCCTACAGGTGGTGGCAAATCAATTTGTTATCAAATCCCTGCATTGATTTTCGAAGGTACTACTCTTGTTATTTCTCCTTTGATTTCTTTAATGAAAGATCAAGTGGATGCATTATCTGCCCGCAATATACCAGCAACATTCATCAACAGTACATTAAGTGATTATGAGTTCAAAAAGAGACTCAAAGAATTTATTTCGGGCGACTATAAATTAGTTTACATTGCTCCGGAGCGGATTGAAAGTCCGATATTTCTGGAAGCATTGGACCAATCCAATGTCAGTTTTATTGCAGTGGACGAAGCCCATTGCATAAGCGAATGGGGGCACGATTTCCGTCCTAGTTATCGAAAGATTACAAAAATATTCGAACGAATCTCGAGGATATTAGTTGCGGCATTTACTGCAACAGCAACGCCAGAGGTAAGGAAGGATATTGTGCAGTCACTCGAAATGAAAGCACCCAATATTTATGTTGGCGGATTCGAAAGACCAAATATCTCTATTTCAATAACTTACCCTAATAATAGAACAAAGGCAATTCTGGACTTACTAAGTCAAAAAAGGGATAATTCGACGATAATATATGTGGGAACACGCAAAGCAACTTATGAATTAAGCGACTTTCTCAATAGTCATGGTTTTACAGCTGTTCCCTACAACGGAGCTATGGAAAACGAAGAAAGAAAGCAGATTCAGGAGAAATTTATTAGCGGAGAGTCCCGCATTATTGTTGCAACCAATGCATTTGGTATGGGTATTGACAAATCCGATATTCGTTGCGTAATCCATGCATATTTACCATTAACTTTGGAAGCATATTATCAGGAAATCGGAAGAGCGGGCTGCGATGGGAAGCCCTCGGATGCAATATTAGTCTACAGCCCAGAAGACGAAAATTTAGCTAATTACTTTATTAGCAATTTATTTCCAAATACCAACGATATCAATAAATTATTTAACTTTTTGTCGTTAAGTATGCAGAAAGAAGAAACTAATTATATTAAGGGTGATTTGGAAACTTTCGCAAGATATTTGAACATCAGAGAATCCAATCTTACCGTACTTGTTAGGTATTTGGAACGAAAGGAAATAATCAAGTTTTATGATAATTCCTCTATATATGATATTGAGCTGACAGAATTAAATGAATCAACAACGAAAATCATTGGTTTTTTGGATAAAGAAAGGATAGATGTATATTACAACCTATTGGATTTAACTGAGATGAACTCAAGTCTATCTATAACCGTCGACCTTAGATTTCTGATTAATGAACTGGGAATAACACACGATCTGCTATTAACCCAACTTAACTCGTTACAAAACAATAGTTTGCTTCAAATAAACAAAAAAATGCATCTTTCTGGAATAAAAGTGCTAACCTATTCTTTCAGTGAGAGTATGATAATAGAAACAATTGCAGAAATGCAAAAACGCAGGGACTCGCAAACAAAGAAGTATTTAACTTTTCTTGAATTTCTGAAAACACCAAATTGTAAATCTGCCTTCATATTAGATTACTTTGGCGAGAGCAATCCCAAGAATTGCGGGGTTTGCGACTCTTGTCGCAAAAAGTTAGATAAAAATCTAATTGTCCGTGAATTCAAAACAAAATATATCCCCGAGCATAAACCTAGCGACAGGGAATTCAAACTCTATATGTCCATTAATCAGCTATTTACCGAAAACCACACATTCGAACAATTTGTTGAAAAATCGAAAATGACCCCGCCAGAAATTGCGAATATTTGTCAAAAAGGCATTGAGTTGGGCTACATTTCTATCAAACCCACATTTATCGAAAAAAGTATTTATAATGAAATAGTAAAAATTCTTTCGAAAAAGCCAACAGCAAGATTAAGCGAAATTAGAATGAAAATCCAAAGTGAAGTTAGTTACCCCTTGCTTCGAATTTATACAGCATTTGCTCGGCTCGATATTAACTAATCAACAAAAATAATTTTGTTTTTTATGAATAATAATTCAATTATTTCGTTTTATATGAAAATTAAAGTTAAAGCAAATGAAAGTAGCAGTAATTATAACCGCTGGTGGCAAAGGTGAACGATTTGGTGGCGAAATGCCAAAGCAATTCATCGAATTGAAGGGCAAACCAATAATAATCCATACAATTGAGAAGTTTTCGAATATTCCTTCAGTTGAATCAATCGTAATCCCTGTTCATAGCGAATGGTTTACCTATACGAAGGAACTTGTTGCAAAGTACGATCTTCCAAAAGTAAAGGATGTTGTGGTTGGAGGAAAAGAAAGACAGGATTCAATCTATAACGCACTACAATCGAAATCATTGGAAGACATCGATATTGTTATGGTTCACGATTCAGTTCGTCCTTTTATCGAAGAAAAATTAGTCAATAAAATTATAGAACTTACCGAAGATTATGGTGCTGTGATTGCCGGAACTGCACCAAAAGACCCTGTTAAGGAAATTAATACCAAAAGTGAAATTCTAAGAACAATCCAAAGAAATAGAGTAAGTATAAGCCAAACTCCGCAAAGTTTTTGGAAAGATATCATAGCAAATGCTTACCAAAAAGCTCGTGATGTGAATTACATTGGCAGCGATTCCTCGCAATTGGTTGAATTTTTAGGTTACAAGGTGTATATTATTGAAGGTAGTGAATATAATATTAAAATTACTACTCAATTCGACTTAAAGTTGGCCGAGCTAATTTACGACGAAATCAACAAATAATCATAACAATTAACTGAAAAAAGTACTTTTATAATTAAGTTACTTAATCATTTCTTCGGCTATTTGAACTGCATTTGTAGCAGCTCCTTTTCGAACGTTGTTGGCAACAACCCAGAACCATAAACCATTTTTTGTATTTATATCGTGTCTGATTCGACCAACAAAGATTTCGTCCCTATCCTGCGAAATTACTGGAGTTGGGTATTCTCCTTCAGAAAAATTATTCATCAAGATTATGTTTGGCATCGTTTCTATAGCAGAAATGACATTATCCAATTCAAAGTTCTCTTTGGTTTCCACATAAACGCTTTCGCTATGTCCAATTTCGATAGGTAATCTAACGCAGGTTACAGAAAACTTCAGGTCGGGAATGCTCAATATTTTACGGCTTTCATTTACCATCTTAATCTCTTCGACAGTCCACTCAGGATTGGATTCGGAAGCGGGATGGAAGATTGCATTCGAATATATCTGTTTTGTCGGTTCCACTGCGATGTGACCTTTGCTCTCCTCCTGCAATTGTGATAAACCTTTTTGACCCGCACCCGATATCGACTGATATGTCGAGACAATTACTTTTTCCAGTCCCGCGGATTTGTTAATTGCATCTAGCACAGGCATAAGTTGGATAGTAGAGCAATTTGGATTGGCAATAATACCTTTGTGATTAGCAATGTGGTGGGAATTAACCTCAGGAACGACTAATGGCACATCCACGTGCATTCGCCATGCTGATGAATTATCAATAACAACAGTTCCGTTTTTTGCAAAAACGGGTGCATATTGCTTACTTATATCGCCTCCGGCCGAGAATAGTGCGAAATCGCATTTGCGGATAGTTTCATTAGTAAGTTCAATAACCTTGTAATCGTTTCCCCTGAAAGTAATTATGTTGCCTGCAGACCTGGCAGAGGAGTACAAATATTGATTTTGGATAGGGAAATTTCTTTCGTCGAGTACTTGGAGAAATGTACGGCCAACAAGACCAGTTGCTCCAACTATTGCAACATCATATTTTTTCATAGTAAATCCTTAAATTTAGTCGGGATAACTGGACTCGAACCAGCGACCCCTGCGTCCCGAACGCAGTACTCTACCAACTGAGCTACATCCCGATTTTGAACTCTTTGGGAGATTTGATTGTGATCAATCTTTTGTTGTCGTCTTCTTCATCTAGAAAGATTTTAATCTGAATAGCATTATCGGGAATAAGAGAGGTTTTTTCGGCCCATTCTATTAATGTAATTGCAGTTCTGTCGCTTAAGTATTCTTCGAAACCAATTTCGAGCAACTCACTTTCTTTATCGATTCGATAAAGATCGATGTGGTAAAGAATTACCTGAGCATCCGAAGTAGTCCCATTATATTTATTGACTATAGTAAATGTGGGACTTGTAACTATTTCCTCAACTTTGTAGTATTCGCAAATACCTTTTACAAACTCGGTTTTACCAGAACCTAAATCGCCATAAATTGCTATGATATCGCCAGCAACAAGACCTTTCGCAAACTCATGGCCCAGGTCTATTGTTTCGTCCTCACTTAAAGTTGAAAATTCAAAATTGTGCATAGATACCTTTGGCTACAGAAAAAAATAAAAAGCAAAATTACTTAAAATCAATGAATAACAAGCAAATATCCTATGAATTTTTAGCGCGGCGTAAGTACACTAATTGGAATTATCATTTCTTCGAGCGAAATACCTCCATGCTGGAAACTATCTCGGTATTTATTAAGATAATAATGATAATCAGTAGGATAAACAAAATAAGTATCTTCTTTGGCAATAAAATTACTAACGGAAATGCCTTGACGAGGAATTTTGATATGCTCCAAGTCGCGTACCATCATTGCACTTTTCGAGTCGGTCTTTACATTTTTGCCAAATTTGTATCTTAAATTCGAACTTGTTTCGCGGTCGCCAAGCACTTGCACTCCTCTCATACATCGGATTGAACCATGATCGGTTGTGATAATAACTTTTGCGTTCTTACGGGAAGAAATGTTGATTAGTATATTTAACAAGCTTGAATGAGAGAACCACGATTTGGTTAGACTGCGATAAGCTGATTCGTCGGGGGCAATTTCCTTGAGTATGGCATAATCTGAACGGGAATGGGCTATCATATCGACAGCATTTATAACCAATGCAGTTAAGTGGGAATCGATATAAGAATTGAATTCTTTCTCGATTTTTTTGCCATAATCAGTGTCAAAAATCTTTATAAAATTTAATTTCGATTTAAGATTAATTCTCTTTCTCTGAATCCATGCATCTAATAACTCTTTTTCGAAAGCATTTTGTTTGTGGTCTTCGGAATTAAAGTCCACATTCCACCACTGAGGATAATTTTGTTTAATCTGGGTTGGATATAAACCTGCAAAAATAGAATTACGAGCAAATGGAGTTGCTGTGGGCAAGATTGAGCTATAAAATTCGGTTTTTGAAGTAAAGTATGGTGCTAATAATTCGCTCATAACCAACCACTGGTCGTAGCGCATACAATCTACAACGATAAAGAATACATTGGAACTGCTTTTTAGTGCATCCTCCAAATATATATTTAATAAATGAGGCGACATTATCGGGTTAGAATTTCCGGGCTTGTCGGTGAGCCAGTCGGTGTAATTTTCTTCTACAAATTTCGAAAACTCGGTGTTGGCCAACTTCCACTGATCATTAATGGTTTGCTCCAAACCTGTATCTTTAATTCTGTCTAATTCCAGCGACCATTTTACTAACTCTTTGTAGATATCGACCCATTCTTCCCAATGATTGCTAAAAGATATTCGTTGAGATAACTGATTGAAAACCGAAAGGTAGCTTTGGATAAACTTCTCCTGTTTAATTCGGCTTTCTTCTAAGAATTTTTTGCAAGTCATAATAATTTGTGCCGGGTTGACTGGCTTTGTCAAATAATCGTCAATTGATTTGCCAATTGCTTCTTCCATCAAGCTTTCGGCTTCGTTCTTGGTTACCATCACTATTGCAGTATTGGGGTCGATGCTTTTGATAACTGGTAGGGTTTCCAAACCAGTAAGACCAACCATAGTTTCGTCCAAAAACACTAAGTCGTAGTGCTCGGTTTTCACTTTTTCGATTCCGTCTTCCCCATTGGTTGCGGTATCCACATCATAGCCCTTTTCTTTCAACAGTATTATATGTGGTTTTAGAATATCGATTTCATCATCGATCCACAAAATTTTACCTTTAAACATTTAATCCCTCAAAATTTATTGATTAATATAGTAGAAAAGGGCATTTAAAGTATCCTGTTTACTGAAAGTGATTCTAGGATTTTTGCGAAAATTTCGTCGTAATAGAAGAAAATCGGTAATGGAATAGCAAAATTGAATTCGATTAAATGTTCTCCGTAAACTATTCCATAATTCATAACAATGGATGCCACTCCAAATGGATCTTCCTGGAAAATAATTTTATCTAAGACCGTTGGAAAAGAGCGATAGGGTTTGTTCTTCCTTTCAAATAACTCGTATCTGTAGTATCGCGATTCTGCAGAATCCTGTACTTTTCGCCAATATTCTATCAGTTCTGCAGGTTCGTTTGCACCTACTATTCTCGAATAAAAAGGTATTATTTTCAAACTAAATGCTACTTTGTGAGTTTGGGCAAGCACGCTGTCTGGTTTGAACAATATAACTGTACTATCAGCATATCTTGTTTCTGACGAAATGAATCTTTCGGGAAGTAACATTGTTATACCCGAATCGGAAGATTTATAGCGTATGTACTGAACATCTTTGGCATTAAGTTTCTTACTCATTTCCACTTCAGCAACAAATTGCTTGTCCTGTTCGGCGCGGTAAACATCGCCCAACTTTTCGAAGGCAAAAGCACGATTATTGTATGCAAGCACATATAGAGGTTCCCACAAGATTACCCGTGTATAATCCTCTATTGCTTCCTGATATTTATCTACTTTAAAGTAAGAATTTCCTCTTCGGTAAAAGATGTCAGTATTTGTGTAACCATTTTCCATTGCAATACGAAAATGGTCTATTGCATCATAGTATTTTTCTAAACTATGTTCGGTTCGTGCCAAACTGAAATAAATGGCGGCATTCATTGTGTCTAATTTTGCAGCTTTACTTAAATCTTTGTATGCTTCCTCGTATTTCTTCCATTCTATATATATTTTTCCTCTATTCAAAAGTGCTTCGGCAAAATTCTTGTCTAAATCAATTGCTTTTGTAAATGATTTGAAAGCAGTATTTGTATCCTGCTTCTGTAATCTGACCAAACCAAAAAGGTTGTTTACATCGGGTTGATTTGGTAGTTGTTTGATTAACTTGCTTATAAAGATGTCGGACGAATCATATTCTTGCAAATAATAATAGCATAAACTAACATTGAAAAGTGCATCGGGATGCTTTGGGTCCTTTTGCAACACCTTAATAAACTCATTTGCCGCATCGGACCATTTGCTCAATACCATCAGGTTACGGCCTAATTCAAAATTCTTTTCAATGTCTTGGGCAAATATCGTTTGTTTTGTGGTGATAAAAACAATTAATAATATTAATACAAACTTTATCTTCATTATCACAGTCAATTTAAATGTTAATAACGATTAACTAATTTAATTCGTGAATTTAGGTTGTTATTGTTAGTTTTTACATATTAGAGTATGAATCGACGTCGATAGTAATTCTCACTTTTTTAGATATTTCCATTTGTTGAAAAGAATTTATGGCTTTTTTGAGTAATTGCTGCAACACATCACCCGAATTGTCTAATTTCTTGGAACTTTTTATAAATAGTTGCACTCTATAATAATTTCGAATTCTTACAATTCCTGGTATTACGGGCTTCGAAATTATAAAACCTGTTTTATCCTTAGGCAATAGCTTGTGAAATCCTTCAGCACCAAGCATTGCAGAATCGAAATCTTCTGCATTGAATTGAAGTTTTGTAAATCGTGCTATCGGTGGATATTTGAATTGCCGACGCATAATAAGCTCATCTTCGTAAAATGCTTTGATGGAATAATCCTGTAAGTATTGTATAACGGGGTGATTCGGATTGGATGTTTGGATAATTACATTACCAGGGTAGTCCGATTTTCTGCCAGCTCTGCCTGCGGTTTGAGTAAATAGTTGGAAAGCACGCTCGTTTGCCCGAAAATCTGGGAAAAACAAATGCATATCTGCATCTACTATTCCTACAAGCGATACTCGCTCTATGTTGATACCTTTGGATAGCATTTGTGTTCCTACTAATATATCAATGTCGCCTTCGATAAATCTGTGAATTAAGTTTCGATATGCATTTTTTCTTGAGGTGGTGTCTCTGTCGAATCTTTTAATAACTGGCTCGATTCCATATTCCTTAAGAACTTCGGCTAAATCTTCTTCGAGCCGCTCGGTGCCATATCCTAATTGTTTTATATCGTCCGAACCACATATATTGCAAATCTTGGGCGAATCCGCTACAAAACCACAGTAATGACAAATCAATTTGTTGCTATGTTTGTGGTAAGTTAGAGATACATCGCAATTACGGCACATTGGCACATTTCCGCAATCGAGGCAAAAAAGTTGCGGAGAATATCCCCGCCGATTATGAAAAAGTATAACGCCTTCCTTTCTTTTTACTCTTTCGACTATATTATCTAACAAATGATCCGAAAAATACTTTTTTAAACGTTTTTCCTTTCGCTCTGTGGCCATATCAACAACGGTAATCTCTGGCAAAACCGCACCATCGGCACGATTCAGAATTTTATGGAAATTATAAAGTCCCGACTTTGCATTATTCCAACTTTCGAGAGATGGAGTTCCGGAACCCAATACCACAGGTATTTCTTGAATCTTAGCCCGAACAATTGCAGTATCCCGTGCATTATAACGTGGAGCAGGGCTCTCCTGTTTGTAACTTTGATCGTGTTCCTCATCGACAATTATCAATCCGAGATTTGGTATTGGTGCAAATACTCCCGACCGAACTCCCATGCAAATTCGGTATTCCCCTTGCTGAATTTTTCTGAAGATTTGATTGCGTTCATTATCCGAGAGTTGGCTATGCAACACGGCAACTTTATGGCTGAAAAAGGATTGTACCCTATCCACAAGTTGCGGTGTAAGGGATATCTCGGGTAAAAGGTAAAGTACGTTTTTGCCTTGATTAATCACCTCGTTTATTATCTTTGCATATACCAAAGTTTTGCCACTGCCAGTAACTCCAAAAATCAAATGCGACGAAAAGCCACCATTATCGACTGACTGCATAATGCTTTGGAATACTCGCGATTGCTCTTCGGTTAATTGGTGATGGGTTTCGTTGCCTGCCAAACTCTTTTCGTTTTTCGCAGCAGCCGGTTTGTTTATTTTGCTTTGTAATATTATTCCTTCCTCGATCATCGACTGCAAGGTGGAGGATGCAATTTTGAATACATTTACAACTTCATTTTGGGGTACGAATGTTCTTCCACTTTGTTTCTCTGTTATCAGAAAACTAACAACCTGAGTTCTTTTGGGGAACCTCTTTTCGTATTTATCAAAGTATGCTAAAAGTTTTACCTCATCAGATTCGAATTCAGAATCAATCGATAGTGCCAAAATCTTTGTTTCAATCTGAGTTTCCATCGATTCGTGGACTTGAATAAAACCTTTTTGTTCAAGAGCTTCCAATTGAGGAGAAATGTTTCGCAGATCCAATTCCTTTTCAATCGATTTAATTGATATTTTCCCGTTGGTTCTAATGAGCAGTTGAAGAAGTTTATTGCGTTTTGGCGCTCTTTTCTGCATTTGAATAATTTCCTCGTGAGTTGGTTCTCTGAGTATTTCTATTTCCTTGATAGAATTCAAATTGAAATTTGGAGGCATTGCAGCTCTTAATACCTCACCAAGAGAGCAAATGTAGTATTTGCTAATCCATTTTGCAAGATTCAGCATATTGCTATCGAATATTGGATGTTCGTCCAATATTTCGATTATCGGCTTCAGCTCATCGACCGATGGCTTATCGTTGATTTCGAGCACCACTCCTGTTACATATCTTGAACCAAAGGGGACAATAACCCTCTTCCCGATAATATTATTAATGAATTCTTTATCGTCTGGTATTGAATAATCGAAAGTAGATTCGATTGGCAACAAAACTGCAACTTTTAATGATTTACTCATTCCTAAAAACTTTTGAACTTCAAATTCGTCAAAAAATTAAATTAAACAAGAAAGTATGAATAATATTCTACAAGTTTTCAACATTTGGAGAATTGTAAAAATGTACAAATCAATCAGCAAATCTTTTGCAGCTTTTAATGCACTTTTAATTGTATTTTTTGCTTCGTTGCTCAATCTTTCTTGTTCTGATGATTTTGCTTTTCAAGGTAAAAAAGTCTATATAGAAAACAAGGTGCCGGATAATCAAACCAATCAAAACGACTTAACGTTTTCCCGACAAAATGCAATTACCAAAGCAATTGCAAACGGGCGCGATGCCGTCGTTGGGATTAATGTTGTGGAATTGCAGGAATTTACTTACAGCCCATTCGGATATGACCCATTTTTGAATGATTTATTTCGAATGTTTAATCAAAAATTGGTTAAACAAGTTCAAAGTTTGGGTTCAGGATTTGTGATTTCGCCCGATGGTTACGTAATTACCAACGACCATGTAGCTGGCAATGCAAAAAAAATCATCGTTACACTAACCGACGGCAGAAAGTTTGATGCACGCATTATTGGGACCGATCCAGTATCCGATATTACATTAATTAAAATCGATGCTCAAAAGCTTCCTTACCTAAAGTTCGGCAGTTCCAAGGATTTAATCGTAGGTGAATGGGCAATTGCAATGGGTAATCCATTTGGGTTGTTCGATATCAATTCCAAACCTACCGTTACAGTTGGGGTTGTTTCCAATCTAGGCATTAATATGATTAACGAAGGGAGACCTCTTAGCAGAGTTTATAAAGATATGATACAAACAGATGCCGCAATTAGCTCTGGAAATTCAGGCGGACCACTTCTTAATAGTTATGGTGATGTGATTGGAATGAACACGGTAATTTATTCTACTTCGCAAAGAAGTCAAGGTGCGGGGAGCATAGGTATAGGATTTGCTATACCGATTGATAGAATAAAACAAGTAGTTGATGAATTAATCGAAAATGGCAAAATCGACCGTGCCGCTTTTTCTGGAATGGATGTAGATAATCTCGACGAAAATTACAAGAAAAACTACCGTATAGATACTGATTTTGGGGCTATTGTAACACGCATCTATCGACGTTCGCCAGCAGAACGATCCGGAATTGAGCCCGCCGATGTAATCGTCGCTGTAAATGGCAAAACAATTTATCACACTAACGATTTATTGGTCGAAATTATGGATGGACGAGTTGGCCAAAAGTTCAATCTCGATATAATTCGTGGTGGCGAGAAAATCTTGAAAACAATCACTCTCGAAAATACAAGGAGATAGCTTGGAAAATCCCATAAAACTTCATTCCGAGGACTTAGTAAAAATATATCGCAAACGTACTGTCGTCAAAGGTGTTAGCATCGAAGTTAGCCAAGGTGAGGTGGTTGGACTATTAGGACCAAATGGTGCTGGCAAAACAACAACCTTCTATATGATTGTTGGAATGATTAAACCAAACAAGGGACGTGTTTATTTCGAAGGTAAGGACATTACCGACAAAGCTATGTACCAGCGTGCTCAAATTGGTATAAGTTATTTGCCACAGGAACCTTCTATTTTTAGAGGGTTAAGCGTGGAAAAGAATATTATGGCTATCCTGCAATTGCAAAAACTCAATTCGAAACAACGAAACGAGAAACTGGAATCATTGCTCGACGATTTTGGTTTACAACACATCCGCAAAAGTAAGGGATATATGCTTTCCGGAGGTGAACGTCGCCGTTGCGAAATTGCCCGTGCATTGGCATCGTTTCCAAAATTTGTCCTTCTCGATGAACCTTTTGCTGGCATCGACCCCCTTGCTGTGGAAGAAATTATGAAAATGGTTCGCAATTTAAAGAAACGGGGAATTGGAGTTATTATCACCGATCATAATGTTCACGAAACATTATCGATAACTGATCGGGCATATATTTTAATCGATGGTAATTTGTTCACAAGTGGAACTGCCGAGGATATTGCCCAAAATCCTGAAGTCCGCAAGCAATATTTGGGCGAAACTTTTACTTTGGAACGTTACCGTTTTGAGTAATAATTAATTAAAATAAGTATGAGAAAAGTAGTATTGATAACTGGTGCAAGCCAGGGATTAGGTAAATATTGTGCATTTGAATTTGCCAGCAGAGGTTATGATTTATTCCTTACTGCTCGCAATTACGATGCTTTAAAGCAAGTCGAGACAGAAATAACCAAGAATTATGGTGTAAGATGCGAGATATTCCCACTTGATGTTGCAAATTTGGAAGATTGGCAACAGAGCAGGGACTTTTTTTTCGAGAAATATTCAAAAATCGATATTATGCTGCTTAATGCTGGAATTTCCAACCCTATGTGGTTCGAGGCATTCGATTTAAATAATTTTAGAGACTCCTACGAAACTAATATTTTTGGTGTTTTGAATGGTTTCAATACCTTTTTACCCTACTTTTTGGAAAAGCAAAAAGGGACTATTGCAGTAGTTAGCTCGTTAGCAGACAGCCGTGGATTTGTTGGATCGTCGTCGTATTGCTCGAGCAAAATTGCACTTTCCTATATAGCCGAGTCTGCAAGCATCGAACTTGCCGATAAAAATATAAAGGTCATCAACATCCGCCCTGGATTTGTGAAAACAAATATGACTGCTAAAAACCAATATTCAATGCCGTTTATAATGGGTCCCGAACGTGCGGCAAAAATTATAGTTGATGGAATCGAAAAGGGTAAGAACGTAATTTCTTTTCCATTAATCACCCATATTTTGACAAGTATAATCAGATTAACCCCCAGATTTATTTATCAGAAGTTGATAGGTAAATGGAAATCGAGGCAAAAAATATCAAACAAATAAAATTAATGAATTTATTAGTTGGCATTGGCTTAATCCTCCTCTCCGCACAACATTAAACCTTGCTCTTAGCATAGAGTCTGTTTATCCGAATATTCAAATATTTATCTTGAGTGTATTATCTATCTTAACTTTAATTCTAAAGAGCATGGAAAGACTAAATTTAGATGTGTATTTACTATAATAATTTATCAAATAAGGAAAATAAATACCATTTGTAACTTTTTTGCTAATTGAAGTGTATATAACAATAGAAGGGGCTAGTTATTTTGAAATGGAAACAGAAGTAGGGAAATATTCTCTTCGTAAAAAATTGAAGAAATTGTTCCAATAAAAATAAAAGGAGGTGTGCTATGTCGGCAATTAATTTTAACATAATGGATATCGCACCAAAATATGGCGCCAAGGAACTCAAATCATTTATCAACAAATTCACATTTCGTGGATTTATCGTTACAACTATAGTTTCGCTTACTTTGGCCTTGTTATATTTTAATTTTATGGAAAACTTGCATGGAACAAAGGTGATAACATTATATCCTCCATTAACAACAGATATATTTGATTTGCCTGTTGCCAATCAAACAACCGATGCAGTTCCTCCTCCCCCCGAAATGCCAATAAAAACAGGCTCGGAGCAACGTGGTGGAGTTCCGGTACCAATACCCGATGCGATGGTAAAGCCAGATTTGGCTGAGTTTGCAACAATAGATCAAATTGACAAAGCATCCTCAAGTGGAGGTGATGGACTAAATCCAAATCTGTTCCCTACATCTAATTCGATTACTCCTACCTTGGTAGATGTAAAGAAAAAGGATGTCGAACCAGATCCTGAAGTCTTTTTACCTGTCGAAAAAGAACCAGGAGTGGATTATCAAAAATTACAACGTTTGGTAGTCTATCCTGAATTAGCTCGAAAAAATGGGATTGAAGGCACTGTGACATTAAGAGTTTTAATAGATAAAGATGGGTCTGTTCGTAAACTTATTGTGGTAGATTCCGAAAATTTGCTACTGGATGAAGCTGCAATCAATGCAGTAAAATCATATGGTAAGTTTAGTCCAGCAATCCAAAACCAAGAACCAATTATGTGCTGGGTTTCTATCCCTATAAAATTTAAGTTACGATGATGGTTCATCTTATAATAAATTGTATAAGTCAAATCAAATTAATTAAATTTGTTAGCTCTATCACCCGATTTCATTATTTTTGTATGAAGAGTAGTTGATATTTTCAGTTTTTTTACAAAATTATTTTTATTAAAAAGTGAAAGAACCAAAATTAAAAATAATAGAACTTTAATTGATTATAGATAAATTTAATATGATAGACTTAAACAAATTTGTAAATCTTGGAAAACTAATTATTATACTAATCTTTACAAACAACTTTGTGATTCTTTCAAGTTATAATAATTTATATTATAATGATATTGACTATTATATGAACTTTATACAAGAAGAGCCGAATAATAGCCAAAATGAGGTAATGCAAAATAATCCTAAATCATTTGATAATTTACTGGTATTTCAGGAGAAAGATAGTTTAGCTGATTCTCTTGTGTATTTTACGGAAGAAGAAGATCCAAAAATCGATTATAAAAGGTTACATAGCTTAATCTGTTATCCAGACGATGTAACCATTCAGGAAGGAGAAATAAAGGTTATAATAAAAGTATTGATTGATAAAAATGGATATTTAAAAAAACATAATATCGAAAAATCTAACAACGATCAATTAAGCAAGTTGGTTATCAAAGCAATCCAACAGTATGGGAGATATCCAATTTTAATTAATAAAGGCGAACCATCGATGTATTGGGTGTCCATTCCTGTGATTTTGAAATTCAGATAAAAAAAAGACTGCATCATGTCCTTATAACGCAGTCCTTTATAACTATTTAAGTACAAATTATTCTATTCTTCTATTAACGGAATAATTGTAAAAAAGCCTGAGGGTTTTGGTTTGCTTGAGCTAATGAAATTAATGAAGCTTGTTGCAAAAACTGACTCTTAACCAATTCTAATTGTTCGGTTGCAACATCTGTATCTTCTATACGAGAAATTGCAGCTTTATAATTAGTAATCTGGGAACGGAGCAATTCGTCCTGAGATTGTAAACGGTTCTCTACACCACCAAGATAGGAAGCGACTTTATTAACATTGTTCAAAGCTTCTGCTAAACTTGTTAATGTAGTTGCAATAGAATCGTAGCCAAAGATACCCAAATTGGAGCTCGAAACTTCATTCAACGAAGCAAGACTTAAACCTGTAACGCCTGCAAAGTTCTGTTGATTCATTGCATTCAAATCGAATGGAGCCGAAACATTGAACTTCTCTGCAGCAGCTGCATTATTCTTTAAATCCACTTCAATGGTAAGAAGAGCATTCGTTGCGTTGTAACCGATTGTCCATTCACCAGAGAAGTTACCATCGATTAACTGGCGGCCACCAAACACAGTTGAATTAACGATGAACTGAATTTGTTCGGTTAATCTGTAAGCAGATTTTGCTAATGCAACTTTTTCGTCTGTACCCAAAGCGCCACTGGAAGCCGACGAAGCAGCTTCTTTAATTTTAGTTAACAATCCGTTGATGTTGTCCAACGAATCTTGAGTAATTGCAGTTACGTTCTTTGCTTCTCCCACTGCTTGCAACGCCGATTTCAACGATTCGTTACGGGCAGTTAAAGCACGAGATGTGATATAACCAGCAACGTCGTCTGCAGCAGAGTTGATTCTTTTACCAGTTGAAAGTCGCAACTGACGCAATGCGATGTTGTTATTCGTTCCTATCAATGCGTTGTAGGCATTAAGGGAAGGAATGTTTGTTCTTATACGGGATTCTCCCGAGAATACGGTTGGCATAAAACCTCCTTGTTTTTATAAATCCATATTAGTTAATTTTCAAAAATATGGCATCCTGCCTTTTAGATCCTCGCTCTATTCCCTATTAACGACACTGAATACTGATTTTTTAGTTTTTTCAATAATTTTTGGAATAATCTATTCCTTGTACTACTGCACCGAACCTCTCATCGGTTCGGATTATCAAATATTCTGTGGCATTTAGGAGAACATAACTAACTGGAATAACGGCACAATTAATGGATATTTTTAGGAGATTTGCGTCTTTTTGAAGTTTTACAAAGTGTTTTTGATTTTTTAATAATTTGATGGTATCGCTTTCTGCAAAGACTTTATTTTCTTTTTCTATGGAATAACCTTTATCTGATAAAATTAATTTTAATGGGACTTGTTCTGGATAATTGTACTGTGTTGTGTATAAAAACAGTTCTATTTTACCATCATTTTCGGGAATTATTTCGAATTGAATTGAATTTTGTGTTGTTTCCACAAATTTTAACGATACAATTGCATCCGGGAAAATTCGAAAACTATTCTGATTGATTTCCTGTGCATTGTCGATGCCATTAAGCATTTTCAGAATTACTGTTTTCCCCTCAGGAAATCTGTTCAATACTATTGTATCGGGAGCAACGCAACCCACTAAAAAAAATATGATTAATAATAAAAGTTGATTTTTCATTTCATCACTTATATTCTTTTGGTTGCTTAGGCAAATCTTCGCGATTATACCTTAAATCGGGTTCGAAAAAGATTTTATTGGCAAATCGGAAGTTAAAACCAAAATAGAAATTGGAAAAAGTGGAAGTATAGCCAAATCTACGAACAAATTCCCCACCAAGAAATTCGTCGGAGCTTCCCGAAATATATCCTCCTTTAAACCCAAAATTGAGATGTTCAGAAATCCTCAAGTTCAATTCTGTTGCTAAGTTGATATAATTGGATGGATATGTTCCCAGCTCCAGATAAGGTGTGATTGTCAATTCGTCGTCGGCAAGAGTATGCCAGTAGCCAAATCGGAGAGGCAACATAGATAGTGCCCAACTATTAACACCCATTCCCATAAAATGAAACAGAGAGGTCCCAGCATAAAACCTATTATTCCAAAATGGAAGTACTAAATTTGTTTTTGCAACCTCAAAGTCGATACCTTTCAATGCCTTGCCTGCAACTGTATCTTTAAATAATGAATTTTCTGCATTGGAATAATACAAACCAAATTCGAATAATCCAAGTTGCCACGATGAGTGCTGGCAATCCTTCCATTCTACCAATGTTTCGGGAACTATATTCAGAAAATCGAGAAATGAGATACCTAAACCAGCATAAGGATACACAACAGAAGTTGCGGTGTTTGTAAAATCATTATTTTTAATTTGAGGTGCTTCCTCGGAATTGAAACCCGCCGCCATTCCCAGATATGCTCTGAAGTTCAGTCCTCCGACCGAGCCAATATCGGCCGATACCGACATATTGATGTACTGCGAAGGAGCAATTGCAAACCCCATTGCAGGAGTAATTGCGATGTAGGGGATTTCCTCCCGTAAATAAAATCTTTTTCGGACATAAATTGGAAGAAGGCCAATCAACATATTTTCGCCACGAGAATCTGGCAATATAAATTCCAAGAAATTTGTCCCAATAGTCCAATTAGGTGCATCGCGAAACCATCTTAAACGAGTTTCGCTAATACCAATTCTATATATTCCACCAGTGAAAATCTTGTCCTTCTCGCCACGATAACTATTCGACAAATTGCTCATAGGAAAGATACCAAAAAGACCTGTACCTATTCCATAATCAGAATCTCCTCCAATAGTACCTATTGCCTCGAAAAATCCCAAACGGATGAAATCGGGATAGTAACGGGTAAAAGTACTATCTCGCTGGGTTAGGTTTCTTTCGACTAATATCTCGCGAGAAGAAGGGAACACAACGCCATTATCCCCATTGGAGGGGGAATTCTTCACAAAGTTAGTGAATGTTGTGTCTATCTCTGTTATAGTAAAAGTATCTACTTCTTCCCGAGTTAACGAAGCACAGCCCGAAAACAACCATAATCCAAAAACTATGATTATAATATTTAATCCAATTGTTAATGATTTCATTGTTTTTCTACTTTATTCAAATTAAATTATTCAAAGTTAGTAATTTTGAACTTTTAAAATATGAAAAAAATATTAAATGGCAAGTTATCCTTTCAAAGAAATTGAAAAAAAATGGCAGAAGTTTTGGGAAGTCCAAAATATATACAAAGTTGAAGATGATTTTACAAAACCTAAATACTATGTTTTGGATATGTTTCCATATCCAAGTGGAGCTGGATTGCATATCGGACATCCAGAAGGTTACACCGCAAGCGATATTATCGCTCGATATAAAAAAATGAAAGGATACAATGTGCTCCATCCAATTGGATTCGATGCCTTTGGATTGCCCACAGAGCGATACAGTATGGTTAATAACATACATCCCGAAATTGCTACAGAACGCAATATCAAAAATTTCAGAAGTCAATTGAATATGATTGGTTTCAACTACGATTGGTCGCGAGAGGTGAATACTACAAATCCAAAATATTACAAATGGACGCAATGGATGTTTCTCTTGATTTATAACTCTTGGTTCGACGAAAAAGAGCAAAAAGCAAAGCATATAGATACATTGCCTATTCCCAACAAAATTACAGACCCTTTGGAAATTGAGAATTATAAAGACAAGCACAGATTAGCCTATATATCCGAAATTCCAGTGAATTGGTGCGAAGCTTTGGGAACAGTACTTGCCAACGAAGAAGTTGACGAATGGCGAGAGAAGGGTTATACAGTCGAACGCAAACCAATGAAGCAATGGATGATTAAAATTACTAAATATGCTCAAAGATTGCTCGATGACTTGGAATTGGTCGATTGGCCACACTCCACAATGGAAATGCAAAAGAATTGGATTGGCAAAAGCGAAGGTGCCGATGTTAACTTCCCCTTACCAAATAGCGATAGACATATTACAGTCTTTACAACCCGACCCGACACAATATTTGGCGCTACTTACATGGTGCTTGCTCCCGAACATCCACTACTGATGCAAATTACAACCGATGATAAATTAGATGAAGTAAAACAATACATAGAGCAATCCTCTAAAAAAACGGATATGGAGCGTACCGAATTGAGCAAGGATAAAACTGGTGTTTTTACAGGTGGTTATGCTATCAATCCGGCAACAGGTCGACAGGTTCCTATTTTGATTGCAGATTATGTTTTAGGTCATTATGGAACTGGTGCTATTATGGCAGTTCCTGCCCACGACGAAAGAGATTACGAATTTGCCAAGAAATATAATTTGCCAATTATTCCCGTTGTTAAACCAGCAGACGGAACAATTTGGGATTTTGAAAAAGAAGCATTTACTTCCTACGATGGTGTAAGCAATAATTCCACAAACGATTTATATAGTATTACAGAATTGCCAACAACTCAAGCAAAGAAGAAAATTATTGAAGAATTCGAAAAATTGGGCATAGGAAAAGGTAAAATTCAATATAAACTCCGTGATTGGTTATTTTCGCGTCAGCGCTATTGGGGCGAACCAATTCCAATTATGTTTTTCGAGGACGGCACCAAGAGAGCATTAGATCTGGATGAATTACCACTTAAATTACCATACATCAACGACTTCAAACCAGCCGGTACAGGTGAATCTCCTTTGGCAAAAGTGCTTGAATGGATTGATTTTATCGATAACAAAACAGGGAAGCGAGCCCGACTTGAAACCAATACAATGCCACAATGGGCAGGTTCGTGCTGGTACTACTTGAGATATTTGGACCCACACAACCCCGATACTATTGTTGAAAAAGAAAAAGAGAAATACTGGATGGGCGATCGAGGAGTGGACTTATACATTGGTGGTGCAGAGCACGCTGTATTGCATTTGCTTTATGCCCGTTTTTGGCATAAAGTTTTATATGATTATGGCCATGTTTCCACTACTGAGCCATTTATGAAATTGTTCCATCAGGGACTTATTTTAGGAGCCGATGGCAACAAGATGTCCAAATCGATGGGAAATGTTGTCAATCCTGAACCAGTAATTGATAATTACGGAGCAGATTCATTAAGATTGTTCGAAATGTTCTTGGGACCTTTGGAGCAGGCAAAACCTTGGAGCGAAACCGGCATCGAAGGCGTTTTCCGATTTTTAAATAAAGTATGGAGAATGTACACAAAGGAAGATGGCACCTTATCACATAAAATTCAAGATATGGAGTTGAACTCCGATCAGGAATTCGTCCTGCACTCAACAATCAAAAAAGTAGGCGAGGATATCGAAAGGTTGCGATTCAATACTGCTATTTCGCAAATGATGATATTTGTTAATGAATTTTCTAAATACGAAGTTTTCCCCAAACAAGCAGCTATTGCTTTTGTAAAGTGCCTTGCATCATTTGCACCACATATTGCCGAAGAAATATGGCAAATTATGGGAAATGAAAATTCAATTTACTTCGAATCGTTCCCAGAATACGACGAAGCAAAAACAATTCAAAACACAATCGAATTTGTTTTGCAAGTTGCTTCTAAAATACGCGGAAAATTGACTGTTAGATTCGATGCAGAACAAAGCGAAGTTGAACCATTAGCATTGGCCGACGAGAATGTCCAAAAATTCATAGCCGATAAGCAAATAGTAAAGGTCGTATTTGTTAAAAACAAATTAATCAATTTTATTATAAAGTAAGGGAAATTGGGGAATAATTGTTCTAATGTAGTTGAGTATAATCAACGATATATCTTTTTTATGATTAGTGAACTATAAAAACATAGTTTAATAATTTCGTTTTTTAATTTCCTATTTTTCTGTTCGCTTATAATGAAGTTGAACTAGTCCTTTATCGAAAGATTTTACAGAAATAAGTTCTAGTTGTTGCTCAGGTCTTCCGTCTCTGAAAAGTTTCGTTCCGTTACCAACTAAAACTGGAATAACAGAAATAATAAATTCGTCGATCAAGTCATCCTTGAGGAATTCGTTAACTATTTCCGCCCCACCATCACAAAATATATTTTTGCCATTATCCGATTTAAGTTTATTAATAAGTGACTTTAAGTCCCCAGAATAAAACTTAACTGAACCAAGGTCTTGTCTTGGTGCTCTTGTGATAATATAAACATCTTTATCTGCATGGGGAGCGTCATAACCCATTGAAATCACTTTATCGTAAGTTTTTCTTCCTATAATAACGGTATCAACAGTTTTAATAAACTCTCCGTATCCATAATCCTGTCCTTCCTGTTCCACTATCGAAAGAAATCCCAAGTCGTCGTTCGGTTTGGCGATATAACCGTCCAAACTCATAGCTATATACAAAACTAGTTTTCTATTCATAATTTTTGATTTAAATGTTTCATAAAGAGTTTTTGTTTTGCAACTTGTGTGTATAAATTTACCTATTTAATAAATCGAAATGTAAAGCTTATTTTTTACAAACGCACCCGACTCTTCTCTAAGCAAGTTATGGGGTGGATTTATTTCTCTCATGGTCTAGTAATGCTTTTAGTTTGTTAAATTCTTTGTTGTCTGAATTTCCATTATTATCAACATTAAAATTGTTCAATAGCCCCCACTCAATATGTTCGAAGATGCTTTTTTTCTGCTCAACGTTTTTTATTTTAGTCAGCTGCTCGATAACCAAGTCAGGTTTACACATAAAACATTTACCTATTGAAAAAGACGGCATTTCGTTAGCTGAACCTTTGTCTGCCCACATTGTAGCGAAGAAGAGAAAAAGAACTTCAGTGTCTTTAGTAGTACAGAAGTATTTTGGTAAAATCGTTAGAATAGGATCGTACTTTACATCGTTATGAAATTCTAATTCTTGGACTGATGTCATATATGCCAAACTGTCCCTTGCCATCATAGCTTTTTGAAAATTATCGGCTAATATTCTATGTTTGTCGAGCGTTTTGGATATTAGTACTTTTTGCATTTTTGTGTCAAGTTTTTCAACTTCTTGAACCCTGCTTTTATGAACAAAGCCTTCTATTTGTTTTCCATTCCAGGTAGTTACTTCTGCCCATTCTGATTTACCTTCAAATTGGAAGAAAAAGAAATCGTCTACGAAAAGCGTATCAACGACATTAAATTCTTTTCCTTGTCCGCTACGAACGAGTGTAAAGCCGTCAAGGTCATTGATAATTCCGAGTTTATTCTCTGCAAAAAGTGCCACAGAGCAGAAAAAAGTCAAAGATATAAATATATAATTTCTCATTGTCGTCATTTTAGCATGTCCAAAGCAGCCACCTCTTTCCATTCGGGTGGCTTTCGGTGCACAAAACTGTCAACCAGCACTGAACTTGAATAGAAGCACAAAGCTCCATTTAACCAATGAACCGCCAATTTCTTGTAGGTGCTGTTATGCGGTCGTTCTTCTTTCAGTCCGAAGCTGTATAGTGTTAAGTCAAATGTCATTCGTTAATCAGTTCTTTAATTTTATTCCACTCGTCTGGTGTTACATAAAAATTTGTCCCTCTTGGATTACGAAATATACTCATCATTTGTAGTCCATTTGTTTGAATAATTCTCTCTTTAGAAAGCGGTCGGTTCAATAGATTTTTTACAATCTTCATTTTCACTCTTAGTTTTTCTCCTTCCTTGTCGTCCTCGTCGGCCCAATATTTTTTTTCTGCTTCGGGTTCTCCCATTATTTGAGGGTCAGTTACAATTTCTGTTATTGCATAAATTCCAGCTTCTTTACCCGATAGCCAAATAATTCCGGTGTCGCCTTTAACAATCTCTTTCTTGTGTTGATTGACTAACCAGTGCATATCAAGTCCAATTTCATCGTCTGCAAGTGCGTTGATAATGTCGTATCGTTGTGGATTAGCTTGAAAAATCCAAGTCCGTTCAGAGGTCGGCAAGTCACCACTTGAACTGATAGTTTTTGTTTGTTGGGGAGCGTTTATGAATTTGTAATTCACCTTTTGAGCTACTTGGTTGATTAAATTAATTCCTAGTTCCTTGCACTCAATACCAACTCTTTCAAGAAATGTTTTCCGTTCAGGTGGAATTATGTTTGCACATAAAACAAGCTCTATATTGTCGTCAGGACTTTCCATTTTGAGTAAACCATAATACTCCATTACTTGTCCCGAAGCATCACGAGAAAGGATGCCACGTTTAACTTCAACTATAATTTTTCTGTTGTGTTTGTCTTGAAACAGTATGTCTGCGTAACACTTACCTAATTTGATTTGCTGTCCAATGAGGGTAAACCCCGAGTTTGGAAAGAATTCGTCTGGGTGTCTTGCTATTAAATTTTCAATGTCTTTTTCGAGCATTTATTTTATTTTTAAATTCTGTTTTTAGTCTTGCACGGTCGTCTTTTAAAATGCCCTATAACGGACGGAGAGCTAAGCGAAGTATTGTAAATATTTTGTTTAGCTCTTGTTCGGCGATGGTTCGCTTCGCCGAACCACGCTTGGCTCTCCGTCCGTTCATAGAGATGAGCGAAGCGAATCTCGATGAACGGTTTGCGGCTTGGCGTAGTGGCGGATTTTTAGCACAAATGTTCAATCGAAGAACTGCTCTTGAACCTACCGCTAAACTGTCATACGAAGCACTGCACCCGCCATTACGCCAAACCGCTGTTACCTGCTGGGCTTCTTGTCTGTCCGTTATGGTTCTATTCCCAAAATCAATAATGGAACAGGTGGATTGTTTCGTCCGTGTCTAAGAACATTATAAACTTCTCCTTCGTAATATGCAACACCGCTGCTCATTTGTGATTGCATTTTCTTAGTCGGCAAAACTTCAATTCCAAGATTGATTACACCGCCAGAATAAAAGAGAAGATGTTTTACGAATAAGTCAAAAGCTACGAATGCATACTTACCAAACTGAACTTCAACTGCTATTTGGTCTTTAACAAAATCAGTTTGCTTGTATGATGAAATAGGTTCTTTTATCCCTTTTGAAACCAAAAAGTCCTTTTGTTTATCGTAAGGCAATGTGATAAGTTCGGGTAATAACTTTTGTTCTGTCGTTACATAGTATTGATACCTTGTCTCGTGCCATCCAAGTTGATTGAATTTTTCGTTGAAAGTTTTGTTGAGTTCAATTGGACTGTAAAGCATTTTACCAGTCATTGTTTTCTCCTTACTCTCTTTAGTCAAAAACTTTGAAGCATCAATGCTTTCTATTACATCAATGATTTCTTTGTAAAGTTTTTTGTGATGAACGATAAGGTATTCTTCTCCATTCAGGTGCGAATATTTTTGTGCTATTTTCATTAGTGTCCGTTTGTTCCGTTACCGTTAACAAATACAAGTTCTGCCCATTCCTTTGGGATTTGAGCAACCTTATCTTTTCCTGTCGGTTTATGGATTGGTTTATTAATTGGTCTAATTTTTAATCTTCCTTCTTTTAGGTCTTCAATTCGTTTGTTAGCGATTTTACAATACTCCTTTTCCTTTTCTATTCCCATTCCGTTACGGTTATTTTTAATTGCACCGATTACAGTTGATCCAACACCTGCAAATGGATCAAGAACCCAACTTCCTTCATCTGTCAATGCCAAAACGCAACGTTCAACTAATTCAATTGGAAACTGGCAAGGATGTTCTGTTTTTTCTGGATGATTTGATTTTACATTTGGAATATCCCACATTGCTTTGTCCCAATCGTGTTCGATTATTTCCCAAATGTCGCTCGGATTTTTGCCAAGTGGATTTCCCGAAGGTTGTCCTTTTTTAGGTCCTTTGAAGTGTCTTTTACCTGGATATTTTGAAGGAACTCTTACATTGTCAAGGTTAAAAATATAGTCATCTGTCTTGCTAAACCAAAGTAATGTTTCATAGCGTCCGCTAAAACGATTACTGGCGTGAAGTCCGTGCCCAAAATGCCAAACGATACGGTTACGAAGTTTCAGTCCGTGTTTTTTAAAAATTTGGTAATAGAATATGTCAAGCGGAAAAATCTCTCCCTTGTCAACATAGTTACCAACTTGCCAACAAAGATTTCCTTTGTCGGAAAGCGTTCTTACTAGTTCAGATATTATTTCTTCCTGTGTTTCAAGGTATTTTTCAATGCTTGTCTTGGTCTCATACGATTTCCCCACATTGTAAGGTGGAGAGGTCAAAATGAGGTCAAACTTGCCGTCTTCAATTTTCTTGAGAACGGTCAGGCAGTCACCGTTTTTAATTGCATAATCGGTGTCTGGGCTTATGTAGTCAAATAATGGCTCTTTTACTCTCATTTTCTTTGTCCTAATTTATTTAGCAAAGTTACTTTTTTAATGTGTTAAGTCGGTCAAAATTGTCCCGAAGTTGTCAACGGTTTCTCGGTCGTGGTCGGTTTTTTAGCCTTGCTGGTAACGGACGGAGAGCTAAGCGAAGTATTGTAAATATTTTGTTTAGCT
>CAYOPF010000002.1:48040-53673 GCA_964405755.1 uncultured Chloroherpeton sp. | reverse complement strand
GTTCGGTTTTGCCGTCATTAAATATAGAATCGGTAACAAACTGACCAAGTAATCTAATATTGCGATTTCCAAAGTTAAACACACCCTGCCGAACAAATAATGAATCTATAACATTAACTTGTGGAGCACCTGGGAAATTGCTTAAAAATACTTTTTTATTGGCATTTGGTGAAGAATTATCTAAAATTATTGACTTCACGTAGCTAGGTAATGCAGTTCCGGTGATTTGATTGCCGATAGCGCTATTGAAAATATAGCGAGAAACACCAAAATTACGTGAATTGGTTTGAATTGCACCAACGTTTCCATCAGAAATCGGACGTAAACCATCCACGTGTTGGATACCGAGAGTGTTGTCATCGTCCAATTGAAATATTAAACCACGAACATAATTGAACTGCCCATTCACTTGCAAGTAACCTGGATTTCCGTTATAAGTTTCTACAATTATATTTCGAACATTAGGATAAGAAGCATCATCGAGCAAAGTAACAGTTCGTCCATTACCAATACGAACAATATCTGTATTTAGGTTTGGAATGCGTGTTGGTGGATTAGGTACGGTATATCCACTCAAGGACCAAGTGCTTATATCCTGCCAATTGCCATCCTGAATACTATAGAAAGTAACTGTGTTTGGTTCGCCAACAACAAAATCGCCCCAAATAGTAAGATTATTTGATGAAACAGAAGTAGAATTACTCGAAAGGAACGACGGAGTGGACCAAGTGCCTGCAAGAGGAGGATAGGATGGAGAATACAACCTATGTTCGAACAACGATAATGATGGAGGATTTGGAACATCATCAGGATTTTTGAAGGTAGTTGTAATTTGGTACCTTCCACCCGAACCCAAACTAAATGCACCAAATTCGGTATCTCGATTCACTGCCCAATACCGAGGTACATTAGTGGCCGGTAAGAGTGTAGAATTTGCAATATCTGGATGATTGTCGGGATAGACAATAGAGGATACATAACCAGCAGTATTACTGTTCCCGGTCGTAACAATTCTTACGGGACGATAAGCGCCGATAGTATCCAATCCTATTTGATAATCCACTGATTGAGCACCATTTGGAACAAATCGCGACAATGTACCATCGATATGACCAAGATTTGGACGGGATATCTGATAAATTCCCAAATTAGCAGAATTGGGTCCTACAACAACTTTGAAATTATTAGTTCGCGAATCGATAAATGCATTATTCGAATTCAAAAACTCCAAGTGGTCGTTAATTTTTAGATTGGAATGGGTTGAACCACCGCCACCTAAGATTACGTTTCCGGTGTTTTTGGCAACTCTTAAACTAAATATTTCAATTGCCTGTTGCGAGGAATTGTAATTTCTAATAGACTGATCATTAAGACCATTTAAAATCATTCTCCAAGATAACGACGAAGGTGTTGGTGGAGTAGCAGTAACCTTGCCATGAACTATCAAATTACCTTGTAAAGTTAAAGTATTTCCATTTAGATTAAAATCTTGTTTTTTGTCGACAATAATATCATTCTTAACCAGGTACTCAAGCGACGCAAGCCGTGAAACGTAATTTGCAGTTTCGGCAGCATCGTTTACTAAATGTAAATTATAGATAGGAGTTGATCCTGAAAACTTAAATGGATGAGCCGAAATAGCAAGTGTACTGTCACCAAGCTGAATATCGCCACCAGTTATTCCAATTCCACCAGTTGCACTTATATTAATGTCGGATGTTGAATTAGTATTACCAGTAACTACAATTATTCTACCTGTATTCATATTAAGTACTGAACCACTGTTCTGCAAATCAAACGTAGGATCGATGCCTGTATATCCAATTCTGCCAGCAATTACAGCACTATTTGGGTCATTGATACTTAGATTAGTTGTAGCAGTTGGAACGGAACGGAGAAAACCTCCAGCAACAGACATTTGAGCATCGTTGATTATAATCTGGGATCCAGTTGAATAAATGAAATTCCTATCTGCGGCAGAACCAATTTGTAAATTACCTTTATCTAATTGTATTTTGGAACCAGAGCCTGCTAATAAATTCCTATCAGCAATGATTCCCCCATTAAACGTATGGATACCGCTGTTTGGCTGTAGCGTTAAATCATTCGAAGCAGATGCAATACGAGTTGCCAATCCAGAAGTCGATTTGATAACTCCAGAAATTGGAACAAAGTTGGGATTGAAGCCTAACGAAGCAGTAGCAAACGAAGTAGAATTAAGTAAAAGCGAATCGGCAAGCCCACCTGTTTTTTGCAACACTACTCTGTTAATGTCCTGCCAAACTCCTATTCCGGATATTGCACTATTGCCACTATCGACAAATTTAACAGCAATAGTATGGGAGCCATTTACAAAATCGAAGCCACCTGGAGATACTGAATTGTTGGTCAAATCTTTAACTATTATCAATGAATCAATATTTGTTCCTGCACTTATAGGAGTAATAAGCCCATTATCTGCAGCGAGAGCTACTTGACGGGTAAAAAGCTTCTTGCCAGCAGTTGTATTGGCAAATTCCAAAATTCCTGCAATTCCAGAGGGATTAGTCCCACCAATCAGCAAACTATCTATACGGCAGGAATCAAGAGAGAAAGTAATTGTATGTCCATCAATATGAACTGTGTCGGATTCAAACAAATCACCAGGAAAATAGGATGAAGCAAGCCCGGCATGTTTTAGAACTGTATCGCTAGACCAATTTACATAATTACCCCATTGCCCAGTATTACGTGAATAAAATTTACGTCCTGTCGAAAAAGTTTGAGGTTGGCCCGCTGTCCATTCTGCAAAATTAGTAGGAATCGCAGCCTCGAAATGGCGAGTATTCTTGATTGTTATTGGTGAAGATTTCGCCCAAGGTTGCATACCTAAATCAATTTGCCAATTACTTCCGTCCCAATATGCAGGAATATATTTATTTGTATCACCAGTTATATTACTAGGTCGATAAGTAAATCTTAATGAATCAACATTTGTATTCCAATTTGCAAAACGAGTTCTCCAATACATGTTTAATGTATTGTTGGAAAATTTTTGTGGATGCTGTCCCGCAACCATACTAACCCTCATTTCAGGAGTGCCACTCCACGTAGCGGCAGTATCGCGAATGAAAACAGGATAATAATTTGTATCGATGCCTATTGGGAAAGTAAATGTTTTGGGATTTGCAGCTCCACCGGTAGAGAGGAACCTTTTTACTATACTCTTGGTAGTATCGGTTCCATTTGAATAAACCATTCTTCTACCTGAAAAAGCACCTGTACCTGGAGATATTTGAGTGGAAGTTGTATCCACTATCAAATTTGCACCAGAAATATTCAAACGACAATTGGTTTCAAAAGAAAGTTGATTTCTAACAAGGATATCTCTTCGGAGGTTTATTATACTATCTTGATTTCTTAAAAGTAGATTATAAAAATTAGTTGATTGTGTTCCACGAATATTCTGATTTCTATTTCCGTTCATTTCAATTGTAAATATTGCAATAGAATCCAAAGCATCAGATCTGGAGTTATTGACAATATCTCCTTGCACTTTAAGGCTTAAAGAACCAGGTGAAAATCTACCTGAATTAATTACTAATGAATCCTTTATTGATATATCAGAATTAAGTACAACATTTCGACCAGCTGAATCAGCATTTATTGTCATTGTAGCAATTTGGGAAGGAATAGCTCCTCCAGTGCTTTGGAACATACGGAAATTGGGATTCACTATGTAAACAGTGTAATCTTCAGCATCACCATTCCCTGTACCTGGATTGTTTGGATTTGGAACACTTCCTGCAGCTCTCATAATTATACGCATTTGAGTTGTACCTTGTGGAGTATTTGCAGGTATTGAAACATTGGTAACATCTATAAAATTATTACCTCCCGTCCTAGATGCAACTGCACTTGCTTCACCTGCATAATCGCCGCTGAAATTTCTGTCTACAAATATTGTGGCATTCCAAGTACCTGTATTTCCACTCAAATTTACTCTAAATGTATATGTCTGACCCGCTGTTAAAGTAAATACATTATATGGATAATATCTCCACCCATTGAAACCAAATTCGTTGTTTGTGTAGGTAGGGCCACCTCCCTGAAGTGTCACACTATTAATTCTCAAGCCACCATTTTGTAATCCGTATGCACTTGCATAAATGAAATTTGTATTATCCCAAGTTTCGGTAATTCTTCCTTTTGGATTAAAAATATAGTTTCCATTGTCGTGAGAGCCATAATTATAGTTTCTTTGTAATTGTCCGGCATTTCCAGCCTGTCGGATGATATTACCTCTGTTGACACTTGTGTGGAAACCGTCTTCAGCACCAGTTTCAATAAAGCAACCATCTTCCATATCGAACACGTAAGTTCTGATGACAAATGTACCTAGTGATAAATAACCAACTCCATTTGGAGTTTTTTCGAGCCTTAAGGAACCTAAACGCTGTTCGTTATACTGTGACCCAGTTGCTCCTATATAAGAATTTCCAATATTAACATTAAGTGTAACTTTGTGGTTTTCTCCAATGAAAGCTGCATGCAATCTTTCTCGGGGAAAGATAGTTGCAGCTGGACCATTATATCCTGCTGTGGACCAAGTATTAGGATCGTTCCAGTTGCCACTTTGTCTGGTATAAAACTTAGTAGTAGCAGGTCCTTGTTGACCAACTATAACATCCGCAACTAAATACCTGTTGTTTTGGGATAGTGAAAGATTATAATTACCCAAAGGATAAGTATTTGTTATATTGAAGGCAGTTGTAGAAGTATCGGTTCCGTGAGGAATATAGGTAGCTTCTCCACCACGAATATTTCTGTTGCCACACCCTGTTCCAACACCGTTATTATAGTTCGTATTACTTGGGGTTAATCTTTGCCAATCTGAGCTACTGGTTCCCCGCCAATATGCCAAGTCAAAACAATAAACTGATGCTCCTGAAGGAATATCTCCTGGATTTACATACTGAGCTGTCATTGCCATCGTTCGTGTGCCACGAAAATTATCGACTGTTGTTTTTGTAACTCTCCAATAATTCCTAATCATCCTCTCTTGAACCAATGCAAAACCTGGATCAGATAAATAATCGGATTCTGGATGGTAGAAGGGTACAGAATGTACACCATAATATCCTGCTGTTCCACCTGTTGTCGTAAAATTGAATACAAAAGGTCGATAATTAACACTACTTCCAATTTCAAATCTTATTCCATTTGGAACTGTTGCGATAATTCCTGTTGGGATATACTTCCTTAGTTCTCCTTCGATATGACCTCTTCCCAACCTATTGATACCATTAGTTGAGTTGTTATTCATTGTCATAAACCATTCACCCTGATTATAATCTGGGTAACCAGCTATTGTATATTTTGGACTTAGGTCAATGTATGCTTTATTATTTGCAGTAAAAATTAGTGAATCTACTAAAATGTTATATGCATTACCTGCTGCGGTTGGCATAAATTTTACATAAGAGGAGTCTTGAATTTTATCAATTATTATTCTTGAAAATGTTAGATTTGCTGCAGGAGCAGTAACAAGCTGTGCTGCCAAATTACCTGTAAATCTCAATGTTCTTGTGTTCGGTACAAAACTTGCATTAGAATTAATTCGAAAATGAGAGAACAATGCTATATCCCTATTT
>CAYOPF010000002.1:41509-48028 GCA_964405755.1 uncultured Chloroherpeton sp. | reverse complement strand
AATGTTCCTGATTGGACAAACAAACTGTCCTTTATGCTAATATTACTTGATGCATTTAGGGTTACGGTGGTTCCGACGGGTTTATTAATAATTAATACTCGAATGCTATCGGTTCCCGAAGGCAATCCATCGCCAGTGTTCTGTGCTCCAGTTCCGTTATAAACAAAAGTACCCAAATTATAATTATTAAAATTATAACTGCGTGTTGTTGTTCTGATGTTACCAGTTGCCGAACTTGCCGTTATACCATCTGTATGTCCAATTCTGATTGTTCCATACTTAAAGAGACGAAATTCTCCAGTTCCGGATATTGTACTTGTGTTCAAATCCAAAACACCACTCGAATCGACTGTAACAATACATGCATTTGTTGGTGTGTTGTTTACAACTAAATTCGTATCCAACGTAATCTGATGCGAAGCACCTACCAAAGCACGGAAATTTGGTCCTAACTGACCTGGATAACTTGTTGCAGTAGGCCCATTATAAGAAATAGTTGACCAATTGCTAATTGTTTTCCAGTTTCCGGAATTCTTTGTGTAATATGTTAGTACATTTGGCTCGCCAACGATAATTGCTCCTAAGTCAATGTTTTCCTTGAATTCAAGTGAATCGTTTTCTCTTGTTCCGATATATGGAAATGTACCATAATATAGTGGTCCTATCCAATTTGTACCGTTATATACTTTGGCATCGACTAAGAAAGGATTCAATCCACCTCGCAAGTCGCCAGATGGAGGTACCAATCCAATAAAGTGCATTACTGCATCGTATTTCCTTGATCCTAATGCGAAAGTACTACCTGTTGGTCGTGTGATGTTCCACTGACGTGCTACGTGCTTTTCGGGACTTATCTGGGAACCCAATGGGTTAATATCTGTAGGGGTTGCATCTGTCCAACTTATCGGCGATGTCGAAGTTGTGATTGTATCGGATTTTATCTGTACTATTCCGGCGGTTCCACCATTGCCATTCAAATATATCGTTAATGGAGTATATACTTCTTCGTAGCCAACTTCGTACAGTAATGTGGTTGTACCTGTTGGCAAATTTCGTCTCAGACCTGAATTGATGTATCCACCACCAGAGCGTGTAATTGCTCCTTCAACTTGGACAAATCTATCTCGAGCATCGATTCTGCCAAAATCTAAGTTTAAATCATTATTAATTATCAAGCCGTTAGTAGCACCACCAATGCCATTTGTGTTTAGATTTGCAGGATTTCTCAAAACAAGGTTATGGAATGTTTCGTTTCCACTTGTCCTGGTCATTGTTTGGGTTGTATTTCCTTGGAAATAGGCAGTTGAATTGGTATGGGTGAATGTTCCACCAGTATTTGTCCAGTTGCCATACAAGAATAAATCCACACCATTAACTATGAAATTTGTACCAGAAAGAATCGAAATATTGCCACTCACTACAAAATTATCGAGTGGCTTTATGTTTCCTGCACCTCTTATTATCACATCTTCAAAATTATTATCAATCGTATCGCGAGCAGTGATATTTAAATCGACTGTATTGGTAGGAGCAAAGAAAGAAACAAATTTTCCAGCTGTTGGTTGGAAAATACTGCTATTCAAATTTGTCCAATGACTTTGTATTTCGATATTTGAATTATTCTGCACAAACGTAACAGCACTATCTAAAATTAATTGATTATTTATACTGAATGGATATGGAGATGTTCCAACAATTGATTTGTTGCCTGAATTAATCAATTCAAGATTGAAGAATTGAATTTGGCAAACACTATCCGTCGGTGAATTGGGAATGAACGAGATATTCTGATTGCCATTCTTAACGAACCGAACTGTCGAGCCCGAAGTAAAGAAACGATAAGTATTATTTGCAAAATTCAATTCAGATATATCGAAATCACCCAAAATTCTTATCTTTCCAAAATTTTCGAGGGTGATATTACCAGCACGCGAGGCACCGGCAATCTTAAGATTATTATATTGAGCAACACCAGGTGTTGATGTCTCGCTTGGAACTGTAGCATTACCCACACCATCGAAAGTTATACGACCTGCAGTCAAAAATGGTGGTGTATAGTTTAGCGGATAACTACTTCGGACAATCATCTCACCATCATACATTTTGAAAATGCGACCAGGAGTGTAACCATTTACCGAGGAAGTCCCTAAATCCAATATACCGTCAACAATCGACAAAGAATCGCGAATACCTATATTTTTACTCATACTAACGGTAGAACCACTTGTTTTATCAATTACAATTGATTGTACCAAATCGGGAACGCCATCTCCGGAAACCTGGTTCTGACCTTGCCAAAACACATAAACAGCATTATCCGATAAGCTTCTGACCAAAGTTCGGATTGCACCTGTTTGATTAGGAGACATCGAAATACCTTGTTCATGGGCAAAAAACAACTTACAATTCTGTTCCAATTTAAAAGTATCGCCCTTTACGTAGAGGTTACTTTCTATTTGGAGCGTACCATTGGTTCTACCTTCTGTACCTAACTCGACAGAAATTATATTTGCTGCAGCCACCGAATCTGATATCGAAACAATATGATCCTGAATTCTAACCCTGTCCGAACGTTTATTTGGAGCAGTGGTTGATGCAGTTCCGTTATAATATATTCTGGACCAAGTATTTGGGTCGTTGTAATCCCCATTTGCACGGGCATAATAGGTTGCCTGACCTGCAGACTGCTCACCAACGGTCCAATCACCATCTAAAAAGTTTGTTTGTTGCGAATACCACAAATTCGTATTAATGTTCACATAATTGCTAACACCTGGATTTACCCTCCAATAACCATCTGGATCGTCGTAGTTTGGTGAAAAAGCTAAAACCTGATAACTACCCTCACTGCCTTCCACTTCGCTATCGTCGTAAATTCCTACAACTTCCACTCCCAGATTATTTACAGTTAAATCACTCGATTTTACTATCCAATACTTTTTCAACGATACATTGGGAACTTCCACTTTTGGATGTTCTCCTGCATACTGGCGTAAATTGATTTTTGGATTAGTTCCATAGGAAACTCCCGATGGCAATAATCTTATTTTCATTGGGGAAAAAACACCCTCGGTAGTAATTGGGTAATGTATTTCGTAAGGTAATGTTTCTGATGGATTTAATTCAAATTCTAATGAACCACCTACCAACTGCGATGTATTTTGAACAACAACACACATACTATCGCTAAATGTATCGAATTGATAGGTAAAACCATCGTCGGAATATACTCGCGTTCCGGAAGCCATAGTAATTTTATTAGTATTCGCATCCAGTATTGAATTGCTGATAAAGCGTATTGAACCGTTTACACGGGCATTGGTGTTAACTTCCACTCTGCCTGCAGTTTTGTCTATCTGCAATATGTTGAATGCTGTATTTTGGCTACCTCCAATGTTTTGGTCGGTATTGCCATTAAAAATTACTCTTCCAGTGGAATTATTGAATCCGTCGTTGCTTCCAAAATTATTTGTTATGTTTGCGTTTAAAAGTAAATTATAACTTTGAGTATTAAATACATCGCTTCCATTTCCGTTGAATGTAGCATTGCCCATTACTTGTAAGTCATTCTTCAGTAAAATCGATGGGGAATTATTTGCATTAACCAAAAAAGTTCCAATTGGCACAGTTGAGTTTATTTCAATTGTCTGACCAGCAGCTAAATCATTTATTTCTAATGTGCTGTTGGTTGCTACTGTATCGTTATCTACCGATAACCGAACATCATCAATCCCTACGTTTGTATTACCTCGCTGAATTCGCAATGTTCCACTTGTGAAATTGAGGATTGAATTCATATTCGGAATATCCAAAGTTGGTTTGTTGTTGCTATTGCTCGAACCTGTCCCTATATTCAAATTACCATTGGCAACCGACAAACGCAACAATCGGGTTGAATTTTCGGGATAAAGTGCAGTTCGGATCTTTACAGTTCCACCGGTTATATCCAATTCTGAATATCCGGTTGGACGGTCGTAAACCAAATTGCTTTCGCCCGAACCTCCGAGATTGAATTCACCTTGTTTTACATGCAATTTACCTCGTAAAATACCATTACCGGCAACTGACTGACCAGCGACGGTAACATTTGGATTATCGAGGATAAAGGCAGTATTTTCGGGAATTGTGTAATCCGATCCGCTAAGTTTGAAGAAATTATTTGTAATTGTGTAATTGGAAGTTAAGCGGAATTCGCCTTGCGTTAGAGTTAGGAAGTTATCAGCAGCTGTAAATACTTTATCGAAAGTAACGATATTTGTCGCACTGTTTTTATTTACATTCACTTCGAAGAAATCGAAAGATCCAGTTCCAGTCAAATTAATATCGGTATTGCCAAGCAAATTGAGGATTATATTCCCACCAGTCGTGTTAAAATCGATTATACCATTATTATTGAACAATCCATAGAAATTAAATGGATGGTTTGCGGCACCAGTTGTGGAAGCATCGAACAATCCATTGCTTGCAATATTTAAATTTCCAAATAAATCTATAGTTCTTGCGGCATTGTTCAGCAAACGGAACCAGCCTTGGGTTATATCCAAGTTATTATTTATTGTCAATGATTTATCAATCATCAACATAAGAGTATTCAAATCTTTATTGAGAACTAATGTGTAGAACGTAGTTGTGCCCGCTCCAGATAATGTCGAATTATTAGCCCCAACAAAATAAGTTGTGCCGTTGGACGAAGTGAATGAACCAATTACCTGAAAATTGTTCGTAACATAAAACGAACTGTTGTTTTGCTGTGTCAATGTTCCATTGTTATCGACAATTACGCTACCGTTAACACGCACAACTGCATCGGGTGAGATATGAACCACTGCATTGGGTGATACATAAAAATCCATTTGCGAATGCAACGAAAGTCCCGACATCATCAGAACAATCGCCACAAGGATAATATGTATTTTATTTCGCTGCATATTGATTATTTTACTAAATGGATTGTGATGAATGATTTTTCTGAGCCATAATTTACTACTTTTGATCCATCACCAGAGTAACCTTGTATTTCAATTGTATCGTCATTAGTTAAGTATACTAAATCAGTATGATAAAATGGGATAATTCCGCCTGTATAACCAACTCCAGGTTTTAATTGTCTTAAAGAGACAGTAGTTGAACCATTTTTTACAATTCTAGAACTATAATCAAGAGTCCCTGAGAAGTTACCTCCACTAATTGTAAGCATATATGTTACACTATAATAGCCATTTTCCGGAGCAGTAAATGTACTATTACTAAAAGTATTTCTTGTATCAGAATCTACAGAATTAAAAGTAATTTTTGTCCACGAAGCATTTGAAAGAGTTTGATTACTTCCACTCAAATACGCCCTAACAACAACTGGGCCGCCAGCAACATCCTGGAAGTCCGATCCATCGTGGACTTTAAGTTTCTTTTCGGTAGCGTTATAGTAAACCATACCTTCGGTTGCAGTTCCGGGTGCTTGCGTTCGTTGTTTAAAGATAACTGCTTCGGGGTCGATATTACCTTCCACAATCAAATCCTTATCGATAAGCACATCGCCATCGATACGAACCAACACGGAATCGTTCGGAGCAGTTGTTGTTCCTATCAACACTTTGCCATTGTTCAGTATTCTCATCCTTTCGGTATTGTTGGTGGAAATCCGCAAATTCAAATTTTCCCTTTGGTTAAGTACAGCAGTTCCACTTGTATCGATACCAACATCGAAGCCATCAGATAAATTCTGACCTGTTGTGTTTCCTGCAGTAAACTTGTGAAAAGTAGCAGTCTCATCGCCTTGGTCCTGGTGCAAAATAACTTTTGGATCGCTGTAACCTAAACCTAAATTACCACCACCAGTTACTCTCATTCGTTCAGCATTATTTGTATAAACAACCAAAGGCTGATTATTAGTCGATCCCAAGAACTCTGTCCCTGTAAGCGTATTGCCCGAAAGAGTCCAACCAGTAGAGCCACCAGGAGATTGAGGTTCCCATTGGCTTAAAGTGTTGTTCCAAGTGAGTACTTGTCCATTAGTGGGAGCTGTGCTACTTACATCGCGACCTTGCAAACCATCTACGGTAAGAAGACCAGCGTTATTAATTGTAGCATCGCCCGACAGAGCAACGCCAGTAGCAACATTGCTACCATTACCGACAAAAATATAGCTATCAGTTAGTGATGAACCCAATTTATTGTTGAAAGTTCCCCAATCAGTCGAACTTAAATAACCATCATCGGAGCTGTTTGCCTGTGGTATCGAGATTGTATTTCCAGTTCTCGATAGAGGAGATGAAAAAGTAAGAACATTTTCGTAAGTTCCAGTGTGATTGTGGTCGCTTCTTGCTGCAGTATTGGCAGTTCCGCTACCGGCAAATTCAACGCTGATTGTATTACCTGTAATATTAATACCATCTCCGGCAACCAATCCACTTGTTTCGTCAGCGGCAGGTTCCCAAGCCGAGCCATTCCACTTAAGTACTTGACTATTAGATGGTGCTGTGTTGCTAACTGCATAACCTTGCAAAGCGTCCACAGTCGGAT
>CAYOPF010000002.1:0-41409 GCA_964405755.1 uncultured Chloroherpeton sp. | reverse complement strand
TTGGATATGTTCCAGCTAAGTCGCCACCAGCGGCACTTCCCGAACCCAATTTATTGTTGAAAGTAGTCCAGTCAGACGATGTTAATAATCCAGTGGTAGAACCATCTGCATTTGCTATGTTTATCGATGTACCACTTCCGATAACTGCACCTGTCCCACCTGTGATCGAAATATTTGTGTTTGGAGAAGTGAAGTCCCCTTTTGTCAATACCGGTTCATAAACACCAGTGTGGTTGTGGTCGCTACGCGAAGCTGTATTAGCTGTTCCACTACCGCCGAATTCAACACTGATTGCATTTCCGGTAATGTCGATACCATCACCTTCAGTATAGATATTGTTGTTGTCTGTGGCAGGTTCCCATGCCGAACCGTTCCATTTCAGCACTTGTCCATTCGATGGTGCTGTGTTGCTTACAGCATTTCCTTGCAAAGCGTCCACAGTCGGATTTGGATATGTTCCAGCTAAGTCGCCACCAGCGGCACTTCCCGAACCCAATTTATTATTGAAAGTAGTCCAGTCAGACGATGTTAATAATCCAGTGTTCGAACCATCTGCATTTGCTATGTTTATCGATGTTCCACTTCCGATAACTGCACCTGTCCCACCTGTAATATTTATATTAGCATTTGGTGATGTTAAATTCCCTGTACTTGTTGTTTGGAGAAAATCAGTTGAATTCAACTCATCTAATAAATCTGCATTTAAATTGTTTACTAAAGTTGTTGAATTAACCGTAAATGGCGAGGTACCTGTATTTACAGTTGAAGTAAAAGTAGGAGCAGTAACATTACTCGAAAAAGTTTTAGCACCAGCGATAGTTTGTGCTTGGTCGTCGATGTGGCCGTAGGTAACTCCCGATTGGGCTAATTGCAAATCATTAAGTGAATTGTGGCTTATGTTTGCCGCATCCGCAGCAATAGTGATGGTGCCAGCACCATTAGTTACGTTAATTCCCGTTCCTGCAGTAATTGTATTTAACGAATAACCAGTTCCATTTCCAATTAAGATTTGACCATTCGATGGAGTTGAAGCCAATCCCGTTCCTCCATTAACAATGGGTAAAATCCCATTAACTTCTCCAGTTGCCAAATCTACTGCATCGGATACCGATCCAGGACCGACAAATCTATTTGCTTGAACAAAGCCCGTTCCTGTTGGAGCAAGCGATGCACCATTTCCCACAAGCATTGCTGCTGTGGTATTGGTACCAGAAGCTATTAAATTGAAAGGAAAAGTTGAATTAGTTGCAACAAAAGCAACCCAATTAGGTGTGGCAGGAGCACCGGCATTGTAATAAAACCGATTGTCATCGGTATCATATACCAACAATCCTGTTGCTGGATTGCTAATCCCAGTTCTTTGAGCAGAAGTAACTTTTGGTATTAACAATCCTCTTTTGGTTGCCATTGCCGACACATCCAAATGCAATAATGCGGAATTATCGGGAGCAGTTGTACCGATACCGACATTTTCGGTTTGCGAAAATGCCATTTGCACCGCAAAAATTGCCAGGATAATTTTGGTTATTATAATTTTAAATTTCATATATCTTAACTTTCTTGTTTACTATAATAATGTGTAATACAAAAATAATACCAAAAGTACAAGTAAAAAATAAGTGAAACTACTTATTAATCTTGTTATTTAATATAATTTGTGTTCATAACCGCAAATTTTACCAATTGAGAGGCGTTACGCAGGTTTAATTTTTTAATGAGATTGTACCTATGGCTTTCCACAGTACGGATGCTTAATCCTAATTTGTCACTTATTTCGCTGTTGGTCAGCCCTTGTGCAATTAATTTCAGAATTTCTTCTTCACGCTTTGTTACCGATACATTCAAATCGTTGGTTTCGTCGTAGGTCATTCTTCTCTCCGATAAAAGCTTGACTATCGACTTACTAAAAACCCTTTCCCCCTCGACTACTTTAATAACTGCTTCTTGCAAAATCTGTGGAGATATGCCTTTGGTTAGATAACCATCAGCACCAGCAGTTAAGGCTTTTTCCAGGTGCAAAAAATCCTCGAATGCTGTAAGCATAATAATGTAGCTTTGCGGTGATACTTTGCGTATTTCGGGAATTGCATCAATACCGGTCATTTTTGGCATAAAGATATCCAAAAAGAATACATCCGGATGGAATTTTTCTGCAATTTCTATTGCATCATTACCGTTGCAACCTTCGCCTACTACTTCTAAGATTCTGATTGAGGACAGGAGTTTTCTAACCCCAAAACGAAATATTTCGTGGTCGTCCACAATAGCTAATCTTATTGGATTTGATTCTGAATAAAGCATAAATTAAAGTAGAATATATTCATTGACGAATTTACTTCCAAATATTTGAACTTGCATCACTTGGCATTCTCCAATCCCCTCTTGGCGAAAGCGCAACCGAGCCTATCTTTACACCATCAGTAAAGCAAGAACGTTTAAATTGATTTTGGAAAAATCTTTTTATAAATATTTGAAAAGTATTTTCAATTTTCTCGTCGTCGTATAAATCCTTAAATGCAATTTTTGTTAAGAACAAGATCTTTTTTGGCGAAAAGTTATTTCTTATGAAATGATAAATAAAGAAGTCGTGAAGCAAATATGGACCAATAATTTCCTCTGTTTCCTGCGAAATTTCCAAATCCGATTGAGCAGGTAGTAATTCGGGCGAAATAGGAGTATTGATTATATCGTGGAGAATTTGACGGATTTCCAATGTGTCAGATTGCGAGGCATACCATTCGATAATAGTTTTGACCAGTGTTTTTGGAACAGAGCTATTTACATTATACATCGAAATATGATCGGCATTGTAAGTATTCCAGCCAAGAGCAATTTCGGACAAATCGCCAGTGCCGACAACAATTCCACCGATTTCGTTTGCAATATCCATCAAGATATGGGTGCGGCGGCGTGCTTGAGCGTTTTCGTAAGTTACATTGGCATCTTCCAAATTATGTCCGATGTCTTTCAGATGTTGTGTGGTGGATTCAACTATCGATATTTCGCGATAACTAACTCCAAGAGTTTCGGCAAGTAATTTTGCATTATTTTTTGTTCGACGACTTGTACCAAAGCCGGGCATCGAAATTGCGACAATATTATTGAATGAAAAATTGAGTTTTTTTATGGTTTCGATACTAACAAGAAGTGCCAATGTAGAATCCAAACCACCGGAAATTCCGATAACAAGTTTTTGTAAATTTGTGTGCAGCAACCTTCTTGCGAGAGCAGTAGATTGCAAATTTAGTATTTCACTACAAATTTCATTTTTCTTTTCCTGGTTAGCAGGTTCGAAAGGTTTTGGATTAATTTTTCTGATAATTTCGCTCACTTGGGCAAATTTTAAATCGAATTCAACTAAGCGAAATTGATTTTCGATTCTTTTTGGTTCGAAAGTTGAATTCTTCAATCTCTCGTTTTGAATTTTTTGTAAATCACAATCAGCATAGGCTATTTGAGATTGAAATGAAAAACGATCGGTTTCCGATAATAATTCACCATTTTCGGCAATAAGACAATGCCCCGCAAAAACTAAATCAGTGGTCGATTCCCAGGCAGACGCATTGGAATAGGCATAGATTGAGTTCGTTCGGGCAGATTGATTCAAGATTAGTGCTGTTCTGTATTGCTTTTTAGCAATAAGTTCATTTCCGGCGGAAGGATTTAAAATAACATTTGCCCCAGCTAATGCTAATTCGCTGCTCACCGGTTTTACTGCCCATAAATCCTCGCATTTTTCTATTCCAATTTTCAATTCCGGAAAATCAGAACAAATATAAATCAAGTCGTTCCCTACTGGAATTTCTTTATTATCTACAGAGATGTAATCTATGGTTAAGTCTTCGGCACTTGCAAACCATCTTTTTTCGTAAAATTCATTGTAGTTCGGCAAATAAGTCTTAACACTAAAACCCGCAATTTCACCATTCGAAATAAAAGCTGCAGAATTAAATAGTTTGTTATCAATCAATAATGGCAACCCAACAATAATCGAAATCGGATTGTTCGAGGTAAAATCGATGACTCGATCTAATGAATATAGTGATTTCTCGAGAAGTTGCGATTGAAAGAACAAATCGGCACAAGAATAACCAGTTAGCGACAATTCAGGAAATAAAATCACAGATGCTTTGTTCTCAACTGCTTCTTGGGATAACTTCAATATTTCGGAAACATTAAAATCAACGTCTGCAATACGCAATTCGGGGCTTGCCACTGCTATTCTTATCAATCCATATTCTTTTAAATAAAACACTTTGACGATATTAGTTTAATATATTAATGCAAATTACATAAAAAAATGTGCCAAAAAAACAACAATTATTTTGGAGATAAAATATTTATTATTAATTTCGTAATTAACCTAAAAAGAGGATTGCTTAACGAATTTAATTTACTTTGTAATAATTTTGAACTTTTTTTGTCTAATATATAAAAAGAGGCAAGATGATGAATTCGTTAAGCCAATTAATACTCTCGATTCTGTCGGTTTTTCTTCTAATTCAATCATTTGCATATTCACAAAAACCAACATTAACCAAGATTAAATCCAACGCTCAAACACTTGAGCTTGAATATAAATTTATTTCTTCAGAAATTAATAGCAAGCAAAATTTCGAAAACCTAATCCCAAGTACACAACTATATAAATTTGATAATCAATATGCTCTGGTTTACGAAGCGATAATATCAGTTCCATCTCCTGAGGGATTTACCATTAGAAATTCAGGGGTTACATCCGCAAACTCATTTCCCATATCAAATTTTATCATAGATAATCTTCCTGAATTAAATGCTTATGAAACAGGTGAATCTTTATCCAGCAGATTAGTGAGTTTGGAATACCAAGGAGTTGCTGGAACACGACATATAGCAAAGCTTAAGATTATTGCGGCATTTATAACCGCGGATTTGTCGAAGGTAATTGTTAATAACTCCGCATTCATTATTATTAATTTTTCAGAAACGGCGATACATCCTAAAGGATTAGGTAACAAAGAACCATTGGCAATATCGATTAATCACTTCGATACACCTGATTTTAGAATACCAAAAGAATTGAGCATAAACCAGAGTTTACCAAAAATCCAATCTCAAAATCTACAAGCAGTAAAAATCGATGTGCAAGAAGAAGGAATTTATCGAATAGATGCCAATCAATTAAGTAGTATAGGGATTAATTTAAATTCAATTGATATCGAAACAATAAAAATTATCGGAAATGGAGGAAAACCTCTATCCGAAAGAGTTTCGGATGGGCCAAACTCATTCCCTGTGGAACAGGAAATCATTGTCCGTAAGAAATCGGATAACACATTAGACTATATATTATTCTATGGAACAGGAACAACAGGATTTGAATTTCGGAACAGAGGGATACGGCGTTACAGAAATCCCTACACAAACACCAATTCCTACTTTCTTACCTGGGGTGGAAACAAAGGTGCAAGGGCAATTGCATTGGAACCACCTACCGAAGAAGTTCAACACAAACCCACAAGTTACTACCACCGAATTTTTAGGGAAGATGAAATTAGCAATCCATACATAAAAGCATCAGGAAGAAGCTGGTTTGGTACATCCCTATTTCCAGCTACAGTTACAGATGTATTGCATAACTTGGACAAAAATCAAGAAATATTTGCAAGATTTGCGCTGGCACATCGCTCAGATCGATATGGCAAGTTTATCGTCCAACAAGGAAATGAAAAAATTTACGAACAAGTTATAACTTCTGTTGCTCTTCGCGGTTATGAGCATGCAAAAAGAGAAATTTACAATGTTAAATTTGATTCTAAGTTAATCCCATCCGACAACCGTTCCGTTTTTAAAATTTCATACTCAAATATTGACGCACCCACAACATCATTGCCATTTCTGGATTATTATGAAATACATTACCCACGCAGTTTTTTTGCAATCGATAACGAATTGAGTTTTATTGCCGATACAACATTGAAAGAATCAACAGAGTATTCAATAAATGGTTTTTCAGGCGAAATTATAGGTTTCGATATCTCCGATCCACGAAGACCGAAACTATTGAAAAATTTATCAAGCACAAGTGGTTTGTTCATTTTCCGTACAAAAAACGATGATTATGCAATTCATCCCTATTACATTTCCGGTAAGACCAAAAAGCCAAATATTTCTTTACAAAATTACGAAAACATATTAAATGACATCAACTATGATGTGTTGCTCGTAACTGATAAATCTTTGTTGAATTCAGCAAACAAATATAAGCAATACCGCGAAAGTAAAAGCGAACACAAAGTTAAAATTGTAACAACAGAGCAGATTTATAATGCAATGAATGCTGGAACACCCGACATTACGGCCATAAGAAATTATGTTCAATATCTTTACAAACCAACAAATCTTAAAGCGTTGATTTTGTGGGGAGATGGCCATTTTGACTATCGTGGAATACAGTTTAAACAACCAAATCCTGTTCCTGCATACCAAATTCCCGACGAGGACGAGTATTCCTATTCCGAAATCGATAGAAGTTACTCCACAGACGACTATTTTGTGTGGGTCGAAGGAGATGACTTTCTTCCAGATGTAACGGTAGGCAGATTGCCATTTAATAGTGATCCCGAAGGTTTATGGATAGTTGATAAAATTAAAAAATATGAAGAAGGTTCGGCCAATGACGATTGGCGAACTAGAATACTATTGATGGCTGACGACGGAATTGGTGAATATTACGACCGCGACGACCACGTCGCCCATTCCGAAAGACTTTTCCGAGAACATATCCCCGAAAATTTCATCACAGACAGAGTTTATTTAGTGGAATACCCCACCGAAAATATACCTGGTGGAAAACGAAAACCTACTTGTACCCAGGCAATGCTTTCATCAATCAACAACAAAGGTGCTCTGGTATGGAATTATATTGGTCACGGCAATCCAAGAGTACTATCGCATGAGGAAACGTTTAATCGGGATGTTCATGTTGGACAAATGACCAATATCGATAGATTGACATTTATGACTGCTGCCACTTGCGATTTTGGAAGATTTGACGACCCCGAAATAAAATCGGGCTCTGAGGAATTAATTTTATCGAAAAGCGGTGGTGCAATTGGTGTATATTCTGCAACACGTGTAGTTATTGGTTCCTACAACGCACAACTGAATGAGTATTTGTTCGATAAACTTTTATATCCCGACGAAGTAACAAATCAGTACTGCACTTTAGGCGAAGCAAGTTTGTTGGTTAAAATTATCTACAACCGAGTGAACGATCAAAAATATGTGCTCTTCGGCGACCCAACTATGAGATTATTAATACCTGAGAAATTCGTAAAAATTGATAAAATCAACAATGTTGAAATTAGTGATTCGAGTATAAAACACATGAGTTTAAAGGGATTGACCTCTATTAAAATTAATGGAAGAATAATAAATCCATTAACAAACAACAAAGAATCTGACTTCTCTGGAAATATCTGGCTAACTATGTTCGATGGTGAGCAGTACATCAAGACTTATGATAACACTCCAAACTCTGCCACATATCGATTCCAGAAAATGGGTCCTGCCCTAAATCGTACAACTGCTAAAATAAGCAATGGAGTATTCGAAGCAAGTTTCGTAATACCTCAGGATATTAGTTTCTCCGATAGCTTAGGTAGGCTATACGCTTTTGCAATATCCGAAAAAAATCAATATGCCAAAGGCTCAACTCGAAAATTTAAAATCGAAGGAATCGAAATCACTGATGTAAAAGACAATACTCCGCCCGAAGTGAGTATTTACTTGGATAGCCGTGAGTTTAAATCTGGCGATATTGTTTCGCCAAATCCACTTCTTCTCGTCGATTTATACGACGAGAGCGGTATTAATTCGACGGATTTGGGTATAGGTCACCTTACTGAAGCATGGGTAGACGACAATCCAAATTCTATTGATTTGACTAAGGAAATACGAAACTCGTTCGATAAGCCAAATTATTCGATTATCGAAAAAGTTATAACCAACTTAAAACCGGGCAAACATACTTTAAGATTCAGAACTTGGGATGTATTCAACAATTTTAGCACCAGACAAATCGAATTTATCATACCTGACGAAAACCAAGGTGGAATAATTCGCAATGCAATTGCAAAACCCAATCCATTCAATTCCAGTGGAGTAACAATCAGATTGAATCACAATTTAGTTCCACCAGTTCAAGCCAAAATGGTTATATTTAATTCATTGGGACAAGAAGTGCAAACGATAGAAAGAACTTTTTCGCAATATAGCAATTTGGAGATAGATTGGAATTGCCGCGATTTCGATGGTCGAATAATACCGATAGGTGCATATTATTTTCAAGTACAATTGAGCAATAGTCAAGGTGGCAATGCAATTTCCAATGCTGTAATCGGTTTGTTTGTGGAATAGAATTTTTTAATTTTGTGATAATTTAAAATAAAATTTTTTTAATTCGATTATATAACTAATAAAAAATATAACTATAAGTTCAATAAAATTGGTATTATTATTGCAGATTTATACATATTAAAACACCGATATGGAGGAAAATGATGAAAAACCTTAAATGGTTTACAATAACAACGATGATTGTTGTTACTTTTTTATTCTCAACCCAAGTTACCAAAGCCCAAGCAGGTGGATCTTCCGTACCTTTTCTTTTGATTTCTCCCGATGCAAGAATGAGTGGAATGGGTGAGGTTGGAACTGCAATAGCCGACGATATTAATGCTGTATTTTGGAATCCAGGTGGACTGGCATTCTTAGACTATTTCCCAAAAGTTAATCAATTCGATGAATACGAAAACTTAGTCCCCTACCGTCAGGTAGCTTTGTCGTTTTCGCCTTGGTTACCTCAGTTTAATGCCGATTTATTCTATAGCTACGGAACAATAGGTCAGTATTTTGATGATTTGCAAGGTACTGTTGCTTTCAATTTCACTTTTATGAATTTAGGAGAATTTACCAGAACAAACATAAAAGGCGATATAGAAGGCAAGTTCATTTCCAATGAATTTGCTGTTGGAATTTCCTATGGAACAATAGTAGCTCCCGATCTTGGAGTAGGATTTCAATTAAAATATATTCGCTCTGCTTTGGATCCCAAAGTCGATCAAAGTGGCGAAAGTGGCGTTGGATTTAGTGGAGGTTTCGATTTTGGTGCTTTATGGAAGCCACAAGATTTGCCATATATCGAGGACATGCTATCGATAGGAATTAACTTGAAAAATATTGGTCCCAAACTAACCTACAAACGCGATTCCGATCCATTGCCAACTACATTGAACTTAGGTATGGCAGTTAAAGTATTGGACGATGAATTCCACAATCTAAAAATCGCTACCGAAATAACCAAACTATTAGTAAAACGCGATAGCATCGATAGCGACCCATTGCCCAAATCATTAATTACCGGTTGGGAAAACCCAGGGGTAGAATTTGCTGTTGGAGCAGAATATTGGTACGAAAACCTAATCGCATTGCGTGCTGGTTACTTTACCGAACCTTCTGCATTAGGTGACCGTCAATATTGGAATTTTGGAGCGGGCTTAAAGTGGAGTATTTTCAAGTTGGATTTCAGCTTTATTAATACTATCGAAGCCAACCACCCTTTAGCAAATACTATGAGATTCTCGATGTTAGTCGACTGGAAGTAATTAAGTAAACACTGAATTAAAATAACAATATTCTATAAACCATCCGATGTTTTTTGAAACATCGGATGGTTTACTTTTTATCTATATTTTCAAAAACTTAAGAGGAAGCTGGCTATTATTTAATTTTTATTCTTACGTATTACCTCCCCCGTCTCTTCGAGACACCCCCCTCAAAGAGGGGGATGAACAAAATTTAACACCGTTATTTCTGAGCGTAGGCGAAGAATCTTCTTTACACACACATCCGATGTCTTAAAGTCATCGAATGGGGGAGTAAATAATTTTTACCCTTGCGGTTGGGAAGAACAAGATAAACTTGAACAATTATATGCTAACCCATTTGGAATAAGTGATTACACAAGCTTACTGTTTATCCCAGATGATAAAACGTGGTTCGATATCGTTAATCCAAACTTCGATATTATTTACAAAATAGTCTTTTGCCGCATCATATTCGTTGGGAATAATACAATCAAGTATAGCTTCCTCGATGTTCGATTTAATAATTCCAACTGCTTTGCAAGGCGCAAGACGGCAGTACTGCATAATTTCTTCGCCTCGAACAGGGGATTGAAATTCACGGAGTTTATCCTTTTCCTGAACTTCTAAAATCTTTTGAAGAACGGAATCGTAATTATTTAGGTATTGTGCTCCTAATTTTGGATTTTTGGTTGTAATATCGGCTTTGCAAAGTGTGAACAAGTCTGCTAAAGCATCGCCGGCATTAACTGCTAAACGCCTTACTGCCGAATCTGTTACTCCATCATCAACCAATACCATTGGGCGTTGATGCAATCTGACCAATTTCTCCACATATTCCTGCTGTTCCATTGGTAACTTAAAGTTACGGAATATTTTCGCAACCATTTTGGCACCCAATTCCTCGTGTCCGTGGAAAGTCCATCCCGTTGTGGGGTTGTATCTTTTGGTTCGTGGTTTGGCTATATCGTGCAACAAAGCGGCAAATCTCAACCAGACATTGTTAGTCATTGGTGCAATGTTGTCCACGACCTTTAGTGTGTGATAAAAAACGTCCTTGTGGGCATAAACTTTATCGTTCTGCGTTTTTACGTCCACTCCTTTCAATTGTTCGAATTCTGGGAAAAATTGGGATAGCAAACCCGTTTCGGACAAAATGTTTATTCCGACGCTTGGTTGATTGGATTCAAGGATTTTTAGGAATTCGTTGGAAATTCTCTCCTGAGAAATAATTTTCAGTCTCGATGCCATTTTCTTAATTGCCGCAAATGTGTCGGGATGTATTTCATAATTAAGTTGTGATGCAAACCGAGCAGCTCTCATCATTCTCAGGGGATCGTCGCTAAAAGTAATTTCGGGGTCCAATGGGGTTCTGATAATTTTTTGTTTTATATCCTCAATGCCATTGAAAATATTTACTACTTTGCCTAATTCATTCATTTTCAATGAAGCTGCTAATGTATTTATCGTAAAGTCTCTCCGGGCAATATCGTCGAAAAGAGTACCCACAGTTACTATTGGTTTTCGGGAATTAGGAAGATATTCTTCCTTGCGAGTGCCTACAAACTCCAATTGAAAGCCGTCTTTCAAGGGAACCATTGCAGTTCTGAATCGTTCGAACACCACTGGTTTTACTTTGAAATATTTGGCAACTTTTTTTGAAAATTCCAGGGCATCGCCAACAACAGTAAAATCATAGTCAGTTCGAGGCCGATTTAAAAGATAGTCTCGAACAAAGCCTCCAACAATATAGACATCGATGTTTTCGGTATTTGCAATTTCTGCAACTTGCAAGATAACATCCACATTCAATTCAATTTTATCAAACTGCTCTTTGTCCGATGTTTTAAATATTTCTTCTCTTTTGGATTGTTTAATTCTAGGTTTCTTTTCCACTGTAGTTAATTAAATTAATATTATTGACGAAAATACTTGTTAAATCTATGCTTTAGGATGGTATTTTTTATGAACCGATTTAATGTATTCCCTGTCGATGTTGGTATATATTTGAGTTGTGGAGATATCGGAATGTCCCAACATTTCCTGAACAGCACGTAAATCAGCTCCTCCTTCGAGCAAATGTGTTGCGAAGGAATGCCTAAAGATATGAGGATGGACTTTCTCGCCCAAGCCAACTTTAACAGCATGATTATGCAAAATCTTCCAAACGCCCATTCGGGTTAGTTTTGTTCCCCTTTGGTTTAAAAATAAGGCAGAATTAGTTTTCGAATTTGATTTAATAAAGTTGGGTCTTGATTTCGTTAAATATTCGTTGAACCAATATAAAGCTGTGGAACCAATTGGCACAATTCTTTCTTTATTACCTTTGCCAACAATTCTTAATACTTCATAATCCCAAATAATGTTCTGGTTTTCCAAATTGCAAAGTTCGGATACTCTCAATCCACAAGCATAAAGTATTTCGATAATTGCTCTGTCCCTAATTCCGGGAAGTGTATTAGTATCAATAGAATCCATTAACTTTTGAATTTCTAGAAAACTCAATACTTCAGGAAGTTTTTTATGGCTTTTCGGGAAAATTACTTTCTCGGAAACATCTTCTTTCAATGTTTTATTTTCGACTAAAAATTTATGAAAGCTTCGAACAGAGGACAGATATCTTATTCTGCTAGTTTCGTTCAATCCCAATTCATAGAGGTAAATTATAAAATTATTTATGATATGGTGAGTTATTTGCGAGAATCCGTCAATATTCAAACCACTGATGTACTCAATGTAGTTTTTAATATCGTTTTTGTATGCCATTATTGTATTTTCGGATAAACCTTTTTCAAAATTCAAAAAATTAAGAAAATTCTTAATTTGTTTCTGAAATTGAATAGGTAAATCTTTATTATCAACTTGAATGTTTTTCATTAGGAATTTCTTTGTATTTAGTTCTTTGATGAAAACCAAGTAAATTTTTCAGAATAGTATTTTCTATAATAATAAGCTCATTAAAAGATAAATCGCATTCGTTAAACTGTCCATCAAGGAATTTCTCATTGATGTTTTTTCGAATAAATTCCTGAATTTGACTATTATCCAGTCCTTCCACTTTACTAATTGCTTCGCTGGAATCGCAAATCATAAGTATAGCAGCTTCCTTGGAATTTGGTTTAGGTCCGGGATAGCGAAAATCAGATTCTTTCACCAATTCGCCTTGGGGAGCTTCTTCCAAAGCTTTTGCATAAAAATGTTTGATAATCGAAGTGCCATGGTGCATAGGAATAAAATCGATAACCCTTTCCGGCAACTTGTATTGCTTGGCAAGTTCTATACCTTCCGAAACATGCTTTTTAATAACCTCAACAGCCTTTCTGGGTGAAAGAATTTCCAGTTTGTTATCTAAATTTGCCTGATTTTCGGTAAAGTATTCTGGTTTGGCAATTTTTCCGATATCGTGAAAATACCCACCCACACGGGCAAGTAGAGGGTTAGCACCAATTTCGATAGCACAACGCTCAGCAAGTAACGACACATTCATAGTATGCTGGTATGTTCCCGGAGCAATTTCGTTCATTTTTTTGAGTATTGGGTGATTAATATTGTCGAATTCTTTTATCCTCAGGTCGGTTGAAATGTGGGTTGTGTGCTCAATAACGAACAATAATCCAAAAGTAAGGATTGGTGATAAACTTGCATTAATCATTGCATAAAGTACTTTAATTGATGTATAGGAAAAATCATTTGCAGTTTGCACATCGAAAATAAATATTGAAATAACGAATCCTAAAAAAATGTAAAAAATAGACTGGAACATTTGAGTACGGTCCTGAATATCCCTTACAGTGAATGCTGCCAACAACCCAGCAAACATATACGTAATTGCCAGTGGCATATCGTTTCCGCGAGTTAATGCTAATTGTATCGAACAAATAACCGTGATATAAAATGCAGTTCTGGAATCATATAAAATTGAAATCAGCATCACAAGGGCTGGAATCGGTACCAAGTATGCTAATGGGAAAGAAGAGGAAATTTCGATAGATAACCAAGAAAAAACGCCAGCGCAAATTAAACAGGATAAAATAATAGTTAGCTGAAGATTGTCGTAGAATATCTTTTTTCGTAATATCGACAAATATATAATCAATAAAGTGTACAAAATGATGGATTGACCAATGTTGCCTAATATATAGCTTGGTGTTAAATAGGATTCGCTTCTCAGTTTTTTCGATTCGAAGTAAGAATCAATTCTTTGTTTGATTTCTCGTGTAATTAATTGCCCCTTTTCGACAATAACATCACCCACTTTCATGAATCCTTGATAGGATGGTACATTTTGTTTTGCGAGTTCTTTCTCTTTATCAGTTAAACTGGAATTATAAAATAAATTAGGTTTTAGTATATTTTTAATTATATCAATAAACAGAGGCTCACTGTTCTCTAAGAAATTGATTTTTACGAAATTGATTATTTTTTCTTCAATATTATCTGGTGTAGTCAAAAATTTCTTTTTCAAATAGTTTCGATTAACTTGGGAAACCTCCACAATTATTTCGTTTGTGGATATTTTACTTTCATTAATGTTAACATAACCATTACTATAAATTTTTTGTAGGAAACCAGGCAAGACATTCAACATTTTTTCAATTTCTTCTTTTCTGGCTTTTTCGGGATATTCAATAAATATATTTAGTAGTCTATTATTAATTTCATAATCACCAAGGAACTTAATATTTGCGTCTGCAGTTTTTAATAAATTAAAAATCTTATCGAGCTGGTTTTTAACTTTTTTATTTTGTTCTTGCAAGTAATCGAATACTGGAAAGGCCTCTGCTTGGGCTTGGAACACCTGGATATCGTATTCTTCTTTACTTTTAAAAATTGGAAATGTTATATCGGACTTCAATGTATTGTTCTGCCAGGGAGTGTTGATTTGAATAGCATTCTGGCGAATACTCAACGGACTACTATCGAAATGAAGTGTAAAAATTACCGATGATGAAGCAATTGATATTAGGATTAAAAGTATCTTTATTTGCATCGAAAAACGAATGGAATTGTTATTATAATTAGCACCGATAGCTTTTTTACTAACTAATCCTTTTATTAGTTTAGAAATTTTCATTTATTTTGTAATTTTTTTTAATTTCAATTGTCTATTATTTGTTAAATTCAAAAATATAAAAATATGAAAAGAATAACGATTTTTATTGCATTATTTTTTATTGTACTGCTTTTTTCATCTGAACAATCTTTTTCTGAGAAAAAGCACTATAAGTTCACTTCCAATGAGCAGCTAAACGAAGTATTAAACGAAAAATTAAAGGTTGATATAGAAGAATTGCTCAAAATAATTCAAGAGAATCCTGAATTGTTGCAACAGGTAATTTATCAGCCAGATAAATTTCCTTCAAATGTAATTCAGAATTCAACAGAAAAAATCATTGCTTCGCATCAAAGTCCCGATTCTGAGCTCTCAGCGGCAATAAATCCCAAGGATAGTAACAACATGATAATGTCGGTTATAAGGTTGTCTGGATCTGGCTTTAATCCTATGACTTTACCAATATTTTATACCAAGGACTTTGGCCAAAAATGGAATGTTAGCAATTTTTCTATGATGCCCCCTCAGCAAGGTTCTGTTGTGCTTGGAGGTGGAGATCCAGTTATCACTTTCGATGCAAAAGGTATTGCTCACATAACTTGGATATCGCTGTTTATCAAGCTCAAAGGTCAAGCCGTGGACTCGATTGGCACAGGGATGCACTATGCATATTCAACTGACGGTGGTGAGACCTGGATTTATGATTATTACAAAGGTGTTTCGCAAGCGGCATATTTTTCCAATGGACAAATTAATATGAGTTTATTAGAGATACTCGACGATAAGCAATGGCTTGCATCGGACATAAACCCACAATCACCCAATTATGGAAAAACATTTATTACTTTGGCTAGGTTCAACACAAAAAATAATACTGCAACAATTATCTCATCAACATTAGACAACAAGAATGAATTTATTAAACCATATGTAGGAGTATCGAATTCAATAGGTACTTCTCACCAGTTTACATCAAATTCATTTGGAAAAAATGGAAGATATCTGATTACTTTTTATGCTTTGAGAGAGGTTAGTGGAGTAAATACTGCTGGAATTTACTCCGTTTTTTCAGATGATGGTAAAACATTTACAAATCCAAAGTTAGTTTCTAATTTTGAATTTGTAAATGGTCGGCTCATATCCAGCACTAACCAATATAATATTCCTGGAATAGACAATCAACGGATATATCCATGTATTTATAATGCCGCAGACAATAATCCAAATAGTAAATACTATGGGAATGCTTATGTTGTTTGGTCTTCTTATGGTATTAATAAACCTTCGACGACAAAGTTTAACGTTTATTTGTCCCGTAGCACCGACAATGGCGAAACTTGGTTACCTCCAGTTGAATTGAGCAAAGAACCACTAACGGGATCTCTCGACCAGTTTTATCCTTCGATTACAGTTAATCCAGATGGAGTAGTTATAGTTGCTTGGTACGAACAACAAGATGACGTTGCAAATAATTACCCAACCGATTATGTGCTTGCTTATTCCAAGGATGGTGGCATAACATTTACTAAACCAATAAAAGTAACTCAAGAAAGTACAAAATTTACAACTGTCGGTGCAAAAAACAACAAGTTTGGTATTGGGGAATACAATCAAGTGGTTGCCACCCGACATTACGCAATTCCTTTTTGGAGCGATGGACGACTGAATAATGGCGATTTAAATGTTTATTGTGCAAAAGTTCCATTAGAAGTCGATAATGTTTCGGTTGATGAGATATATCCAATTTTCGACAATTTCATGAGTATTACTCCCAATCCTATTCAAAATACATTGTTTGTAAACTTTCATGATATTCAAGGAACAGTTAATTACTCCATTTTTAATCTTGAGGGAAAAATTATTCTAACTGGTGAGACATCAAATACAACTGTTGAAATAGATTTTACAAAATATCCTGATGGAACTTATTTCATCAATGCCCAAAAGGACGGTAAATACAAATTATTGAAGTTTCATAAGAATTAAAAACTATCCTAAAGCAACATCCAGCAGCATCATTACTGCAAAACCCAACATGGCACCGATTGTAGCAGTATCGGTGTCTTTGTTTTGTTGTGATTCGGGTATTAATTCCTCGATAACAACATAAATCATCGCACCTGCCGCAAATGCTAGAGCGTAGGGTAATATCGGTTTCATATATATTACTGTTGCTGCACCAATTACTGCCGCAATCGGTTCAACAATTCCTGATGCTTGACCATACATAAAGGATTTCCTTCTGGACATTCCTTCTCGTCTTAAGGGTACGGATACAGCAGCACCCTCTGGAAAGTTTTGGATGCCTATTCCGATTGCCAGTGCAACAGCCCCAGCAAAACTTGAACCTGGAATGTTGTGTTCCAGAGCACCAAACGCAACTCCAACTGCAAGTCCTTCGGGAATATTGTGCAAAGTTATTGCCAAAACCAACAAAACAGATCTTCTCCAGGAAGTCTTTATTCCTTCTGCTTCAGTCATTGGTAATCCAAAGTGGAGGTGGGGAAGTGTTTTGTCTACTATCCATAGGAAAAGACCGCCAAGCAAAAAACCAATAACTGCTGGTATCCATGGAATATGTCCCGATAATTCAGCTAATTCTATTGCTGGTGCCAGCAACGACCAAAAACTTGCAGCAATCATTACTCCTGCTGCAAAACCTAGCATCCCATCAAAAAACTTTCTGTTAATTTCCTTGAATAAAAACACCATTGCTGCTCCCAAAGCAGTCATTCCCCAGGTAAATATTGTTGCAATTAATGCTTGGTATATATGAGGTAAATTTTTTAATTCTTCCATATTTAAGTTCTGCGTTTTTTATTTCACAAAATTATTCAATTAATAATAAAAAAAAGATTTTTTAAAATAATAGTGAAAAATAAACGTTCATATTACTCAAAAGTAATATATTGAGGATTTTAAAAAATGGAACATTTATCCAAACAAGCATTTCTAGAAAAAGTATTCAATTACGAAACAAAAGAAAAATGGGATTTTCAAGGTGAATTACCGGCAGTTATTGATTTTTATGCTGATTGGTGTGGTCCTTGCAAAATGGTCTCGCCAATTTTTGAAGAATTAGCTAAAGAATACCAAGGAAAAGTAAACATCTACAAAATTGATACCGAAGCAGAACAAGAACTGGCCGCAGTATTTGCAATAAGGTCGATTCCTTCCGTTCTGTTCATTCCTAAAGCTGGTCAGCCACAAATGGCTGTTGGTGCCATGCCAAAGGAAGAATACATTCGTGCGATTGAAATGGTTCTTGGTGTTACTCATCCAACACAAAATAATTAAGATGAAAATCGATAAGAAAATAATAGTATTGTTAGTTTCAGGCGCTATTGGTGCATTACTTGGATATGCATATTATTATTTTATTGGGTGTAATTCCGGTGGTTGTCCTTTAACATCCAATTGGTATGTAACTACAATTTATGGCTTAGTTGCTGGGATTGTGGTTGGTTTTCCTTCTAAGAAAAAGGATAATGAACAAAATAGATAAAAACATAACAATTGATGAATTAGTCAATTTACATCCAGAATCCGTCAATTATCTGATGAAACAAGGAATTCGTTGCATTAGATGCGGAGAACCTATTTGGGGTACTTTAGAAAGTGCTTCTTTAGAAAAGGGATTTGATGAAAATGACATCCAAAGATTTGTAATCGAACTAAATTTATTAATTGATAACTTAAATTCAAAATTTTAGCAATTCTCAATAATTTTCCCCCAAAGAAGTATTTTGAATTGCATTTCAAAAGGGTGATACTTTTGTGTATCACCCTTTGTTTTTATAGAAAAATATTATCTTCTTCCTTTATTAAATTTTCGTTTTCCTGTTCCGTTGCACTCTGCTTTATTAATTTTCTGATGTAATCTCTTGTTGGTTCCATCACATACTTCAGTGCAATTGTTTTTATTCTGTCTTTGTTTGCCAATTGAGGCGTTATTGTTAGATTGCTTTCCTAACTGTAACGAGTTATCTTGTACATTTGTTATTTGAGTTTCTTTAGTCGGTGTGGTTTGAGTAGTTTGTGCTGACAAACTTAATGTTGCAAAAAATACTATTGCGATTGTTCCGATTAATAGTCCTTTCATTTTATCACCTTTTTATTGATTGTTATAAGAAATTGTTGAATTTAATTATTAGACAATATTCTTTCTGAAATGGTTTAATGTGACCAACTATTTTGTTATTTCAAAAAAATTGTTAATTTTGCTTTACTTTTCTATGTATTATTAATTATAATAGGAGTATTTAGTATGAAAATGATTATTTCTACTTTCTTTCTGGTATTTTTTATTCTTACAAGCGTTGGATTTTCGCAAGGACAAGCATCCGACGATATGAAATGGTTCGGTACAGTCTATCTTCGACCAGAATTAGATGCAAGGGATTTCTCGAACGAAACACATCCATACTTTATCACTTTGCAAAGAGTTGCTTTTGGTTTTGAAAAGCAAATCTATCCAAATATTATTGTTTTTGCCGAAGCAATGGATAGCAGAATTTGGGGTCAACCTCAAAATCCCCGAAAGAGCATAATGAATCTCGACTTACATCAAGGTTATCTTAAGTTTATCAATGTTTTAGATATGCCTATTGATCTCCAAATTGGACGGTTCGAGAAAGAATTCAACAAAAAGTTAATAGGACCATCCAATTGGCAGGATGTTCCCCGCGCTTTCGATGGATTTGATGTAAAATTCAAAATTAACTCAAGCTGGGATATCGACGCTTTTTATTTAGTTAATGCATTTCAGACTGCCTTAATACCTTCTACCTTGCCATCTGCATATCCATATCCTGCTCCAGCTGATAAAGGGGTTTATGCTTACGGGTTAACCTCGAAGATTAATTTTTCAAAGAATTCCTATATCCAACCCATTGCTATGCTGGAGGTTCAAGGTAAAGGAAATGCAACTACATACGATAAATTAACTACAGCTGTTGATTATATTAATAAAGAAGGTAACCTCGACATTTGGCTTCACGCCGGTTTCCAAACCGGAACTACAACTACAAGCAATGTGGACAAAGATATTGCTGCCTGGGGTGCACACGCCTATCTTGGTTATGACTTGAATACCATTAAACCTATGCTGATAATTGATTTAAATTCTGGAACAAAATCGACTGACCAATCAACCAAAGATAATACATACTCCCATTATTTAGGGAATAAGCATGCTTTTTGGGGAATTGCTGATTACTTTAATACAATTACGACCGGAACTGCTAATTTTGGATTGAATCAAATTGCAATTAGATTAAACTACAATGAAAAAGAACCTTTTTCGGCTTATATCGAAGGAAGTTATTTTATGACAAATGTTCCTTTTACAAATCTAGACGGAAAAGAATCTACTAATATAGGAATGGAAGCTGATATTGTTTTGAAATATGCTTTTAACAAAAAAATGTTTATTGACTGGGGAAATGCTATAATGCTTCCCGGCGACTTGTGGAAAGCTCTTTACAAAACATCTAATGGAACAGTTCGCGAAGACGTTGCTTTATATACATATTTGAGATTTATGTTCAATTTCTAATTGTATAATTATTTCTCAAATTATTAAAAATCCCTTCCGAGAAGTAAAGCATTCGGAAGGGATTTCTGTTATGTATTAATTAACCCAATCTCTCGAATAGGTCAAATACAATCTTCTTTGCAGCTTCGGGTAAAATAGTACCTGGACCAAAAACTTCGGCTACGCCGCCTTCGAAAAGGAAATCATAATCCTGTGATGGAATAACACCACCGCAAACTACCATAATATCTGGTCGCCCCAGCTTTTCGAGTTCCGCAATTAACTGAGGAACGAGAGTTTTATGTCCGGCTGCCAAAGAACTAACTCCAACAACATGAACGTCATTTTCGGTAGCTTGGCGGGCGGTTTCTTCAGGGGTTTGGAACAGAGGACCTATATCCACATCAAAGCCCATATCTGCATAAGCTGTCGAAACAACTTTAGCACCGCGGTCATGACCATCCTGACCCATCTTTGCAATTAAAATACGTGGACGGCGTCCATATTTATCTGCGAATTCATCAGTTAATTTGTTTATTTCTTCCATTTGATTCTTATTTCCAAATTCAGAACTATAAATACCACTAATAGATTTTATTTGAGGATTGTATCTGCCAGCAACTTTCTCGATTGCTTCAGAAATTTCGCCTAAAGAAGCTTTTGCACGAGCAGCTTTAATTGATAAATCGAGTAAATTTCCTACACCTGTGCGAGCGCAATTTGTAATTGCATCCAAAGAACGGCGGACTTCGTCATCGTTTCTGGATTTTTTAAGCTCTTCGAGTCGATTGATTTGAATATTACGAACAGAAGTATTGTCTATATCAAGAATTTCGAGAGGAGTATCGTGGTCTGGACGATATTTATTCACTCCAATGATAGTTTCCAATCCGGAATCGATTCGGGCTTGACGGCGGGCAGAAGCTTCCTCGATTCTTAATTTAGGAATTCCAGATTCGATGGCTTTGGTCATTCCGCCAAGCTCTTCAATTTCTAAAATATGTCGCCATGCTTTGTTGGCCAATTCATTTGTTAATGTTTCGAGGTAATACGACCCAGCCCAAGGATCTATTACTTTAGTAATATTAGTTTCTTCTTGCAAATAAATCTGAGTATTTCGTGCTATACGAGCAGAAAAATCGGTAGGCAAAGCAATTGCTTCGTCCAATGCATTGGTATGAAGCGATTGTGTGTGGCCTAATGATGCGGCCATAGCTTCGATTGCAGTTCGAACTACGTTGTTGAATGGATCCTGCTCGGTTAAACTCCAACCCGACGTTTGACTATGTGTACGCAATGCCATCGATTTTGGATCTTTCGGATTGAACATCTTTATTATCTTAGACCATAGTAATCGTCCTGCACGCATTTTGGCTATTTCCATAAAATAGTTCATGCCTATTGCCCAGAAGAATGAAAGTCGGGGTGCAAAAGCATCAATTCCCAAACCAGCTTTAATACCTGTACGTATATATTCCAAACCATCTGCCAGTGTGTAACCCAATTCCAAATCGGCAGTGGCGCCAGCTTCCTGCATGTGATAACCAGATATGGAAATACTATTGAATTTTGGCATAAATTGCGAAGTAAATTCAAAAATATCGGCAATTATTTTTATCGACATTGCTGGTGGATATATGAAAGTATTACGTACCATATATTCTTTCAAAATATCATTCTGGATTGTCCCAGAAAGCTGCTCCAACTTCACTCCTTGTTCTTCGGCAACAACAATATAGAAAGCCAGAACGGGCAAAACCGCACCATTCATAGTCATCGATACCGAAATCTTGTCTAAAGGAATTTGATCGAACAATATCCTCATATCCATAATTGAATCGACGGCAACTCCAGCTTTACCAACATCGCCAACAACTCGGGGATGGTCTGAATCGTATCCTCGGTGTGTAGCCAAATCGAATGCTACAGACAAACCTTTTTGCCCTGCAGCCAGATTCCTTCGATAGAAAGCATTACTTTCTTCAGCAGTCGAAAATCCTGCATATTGTCTTATTGTCCAAGGCTTGGTTACATACATACTTGGATATGGGCCGCGTAGAAATGGAGGTAATCCTGCCGTATAATTGAGGTGTTCATAACGCTTAATGTCATTGATAGTATATAATGGTTTTACTCCAATTCCTTCGAGGGTTTGGAACACAGATTCCTCTGATTTCTTTCCAGTTTCGTCCCTATACCCAGTTTCCCATTTATTATAATCTAATTGTGATTTAATTACTTCGAATTCTATTTTTGAAAAATCAGGTTTCATTCTATCCTCAGATTATGTTATTAATTTTTTGAATTTCTTTCAAAGTATAGTAAACATTTGCTTTAATATGAATAAAGCAATCAACGCCAACCGATTTATATTCTTCAACTTTGTCTTCGGGGTATCCAGCTAATATTGTGTAGGTTAATGGATGATTTTTCTTTATTAATGGAACAAGTTCTGGAATCAATTCTTCGTATCTTATATCGGAAGAACAAATGCAAACTATGTTATTGGTTGCATGAGTGTTTAAAAACTCAATTGCGGTAACTTTATCGGTCATAACTGGCGATGAAATAATTTCGAAACCACCAACTTGCAGAAAGTCTGATGAAAAATCATTTCGTGGCTTCCATTCATTCAATTCACCAAAATTGAGTAGAACGATGCTGGGATAATTCCCATTTTGTTTTAAATAATTTTCAGCATTTAATCTTAATGACTCGAAATTCGAAGCAAATCGCTTGAGATAGATTTTCTCAATACCAAATGACTTTTGAGTTAATTTATTGTCCTCAAGAGTGGTTAGAACAAATGGTTCGCAATCGGTAGGTTTCTTTTCTTTCAGAAGAGGATATTTGTTTGTGCCAAGTAATATTTGTTTACGGGATTGGAATGTGCTATCCTGTTTTGCATAACTATTAGCGATTTCCTTTTGTACAATACCATTTCGAATTAATTCAAGAAATCCACCTTGGGATTGAATTCCTTGGAAGGCACTCCAAGTCTTGTGAGCAAGTTCATTGGTTATGTTTTCCAAATAGTAGGAACCTGCAACTGGATCGATAGTATCCAAAATATGTGCTTCATGTTGGAGTACTAATTGAATGTTTCTCGAAACTCTTCTAGAGAACTCGCTTGGATAACCATAAGCAAAATCAAAATTGCCAACATCGATGCTATCTGCATTGACAAGTATGGTAGCTAAACATTCAATAGATGAACGCAATATGTTAACCCAGGGATCGTACTTTGTCTTATTAATTATAGATGTTGAGCAATGTAAAGTTAGTTTTTGGAACTCTGCACCCAATCCATATTCTTTTACAATTTTTACCCAGATTAACCTTGCAGCACGGATTTTTGCAATCTGCATAAAGAAATCGGAAGAAACTGCAAAATGGAAACGAATCTTTGGAAAAATTTCTTCTGGTGTTAAATTTTTATCAATTAATCCATTGATCAATTCAATTGCATTGGCAAAGGAATAGGCTAATTCCTGAATAGTATTGGCTCCAGAATTATGGTAAGCTGCACCATTGATTGTTATGATCCCAAAGTTAGGATAATTCTTCAGTTGGTTGAACGCTTCGGACAGATTGGAAATCATTTCATTAGTTGAATACTTAGATCCGCCATTAATCAAGGATTCAGTTAATGGATCTGCTCCTAAATTTCCTATCAATTTACTTTTTTCAATATTTTTCCCAAATACGAAATTTTTGAAAATTGGAACAAATTCATCGAAAAAGTCACCAGAATTAAAGTAGATTGGGATCTTTTCCAAGTCTATTCCTTCTAATGTATTTTCGATATCTTGGACGGTTCTTAATCTAGTTCCGCAAACAACAGCATTTTTCTCGAATTGGAAGTACTCATTGCGATTAATATGGATGTTCACGGCATTTTGTCCTTTCGTTAAATCCTCCCGCAATGCTGAGTTCAATTTATTTGGTTCGTAATATGGAATAGTTTGTGCAATTTGCCATTTCTTAAATTTCAATCCAGAATGGTTATTACCACGCAAATATGGTGTTTCTCCGGCATAAGAAGTACCAGCCAAGTAATCATTATCTACATCGAATGAATAGTAAATTGGTTTAAGTACAATATCTTCGAAAGTTGAAGTAAACAACTTTTTCTCGAATGATGCACCTTTTAGTGACTTTATTGCCTCATCTTTCCATTCTTCGTAGGATGGGATGGGAAATTCTTCAAAGTTTAAATTCTTATTTAGTTCCATAGTCGTCAAGTTAATTAAATATACAAAAAGGCACCGTGAAGTGCCTTAAATTTAAATTTCAAATTAATTATTGTTCATTTTCAGGAATTTGTAATTTTAGTAAAATACTAAATTACAAAAATTTAGCTTATTAACAAAGCATCACCAAACACATAAAATCGGTAATTATGTTTAATTGCTCTTTTGTATGCTTTGAATAAAAAGTCCCTTCCTGCGAATGCACAAGAAAGCAATAGTGAAGGCGACTTGGGTAAATGAAAAGTAGTGAGCAGATGGGTTACTATTCTGAAATCGTAGGTAGGATAGATAAACCTATCGGTCCATCCCCGATTTTGTTTAATTGCTTGGGTCGTTAGATAGGAGCTTTCCAAAGCGCGGGCTACGCTGGAACCAATTGCAACAATTTTCTTCTTTGCTTTAATAGATTTATTGACTGTTTCGGCGGCTTCTTTGGTAATCTCGAATGGTTCGGAATACATTCTATGTTTAGTTAAATCTTCTACTTCGATTTCATCCATTATTGCTTGCCCAATAGTAACATTAAGTTTGGCAATACGAACTCCTTTTTCTTCTAAATTTTTAAGAAAATCTTCAGAAAAATGAAGACCGGCCGATGGTGGAGCAATCGAGGATAAATACTTTTGATTTGCAAAAACGGATTGGAAATATTCCTTGTCTTTTGGTTCTGGTAGTCGCTTTAAATAATTTGGTGTTGGCATCAAACCAATTCTGTCCACTACTTCCAAAAGGTTACCTTGATAGCTAAATCTAACGGTACGGCCACGGTTGGTTGTGTTATCTATAACTTCGCAATAGAATTGATAATCATCAAAATAGATTTTATTTCCGATTCTTACTTTTCTGGCTGGTTCTACCAAAACGTCCCAAATTCTGTCCTCTTTCCTCAATTCTCTGAGCAACAAAACTTCAATTTCTGCATCAGTTTTTTCTTTTTTGCCTATTAATTTGGCTGGAAATACCTTTGTTTCATTTAGAACAATGCAATCTCCTGGTTCTAAAAAGTTGTAAAGATCACCTATAGTTTTATCGGCAATATCTCCGGTTGCCCTATTCATAGTCATCATTCGTGCCGAACTTTTAGGTTCGATTGGATATTCTGCTATTAAATGTTTGGGGATTTGATAAATGAAGTCCGCAAGTTTCATACTGATTTTATTAAAATTATTAACTTGAATTGACGAAAATTATAATAAATATTTTAACTTCCTATCACTTTGTTCGAGGAATAAACTCGAAGTAGTAGTCTGGATCGAAATTATTCGGGTCAGTAAAGTTGCTTTCTGTATATTTCGTATGCGAGAGAGTTGTTAAATGAATGGGATTAATAAAATTCAATTGCAACTTTTTGTGTAATTCATAATCTTTTATATCAAAGTTACCCACATATAAATAATTATCATCGAAGAAAATTTCATTTTCTTTGATTGAATTAAGCTCTGAAACAAGATTTGCATTAGTATCAAATTCCTGCCAAAAAAACTTGCCAGAACTACCAGGAATAATTGATATAATCTTTTTTTTATTCAATTGATTTGCAATTTCTTTGGCTTGATAAGAATAAATTTCAGCAGTTGGTAATTTGATTAAATTAACTTTGTTTTCCATTATCAAACCTTTTACAAAAGCGAACCCAATTCTTAAGCCAGTGAAAGAACCAGGGCCGGAAATTATTGCAATCGCTTTTAGGTTATCAATATTAATATTATTATCAACAAAGATTCTTCGGGTGAACTCTGCAAGTAATTTATCGTGCTTATTCTGTGCGTTTGATACAAATGCAGTTTGCATTATACCATTGTTTGATAAAGTTACAAGGCATTGATTGGAATGAGTATCGATTGATAAGATCATATTATAGACTGATATTTATTTATATAGACGTACAATTATTTATAAATTTTTTTGAAATCTTATAAAAATTTTAAAAAAAATTAAAAAAAATTACTACAAATTAAAAAAAAATATTAATTTTGTAGTAGCAATTAATATATTTTGTAGTAATTTCATTATTAAACTTGTAGTTCATAATTAATAAATGGAGGATTGATATGAAAAGAACCTTTACGATTGCCATTATAGCATTCTTTTGCTATACTTTGAATGTAGTATCAAATACTACAAACAAAATTCAAAATTACGAAGATAATAAATTCTTTGTAGTTAACAAAGGTCAGTGGGACGATAGAGCGTTGTATTTGAGTAAAATGCAAAATCTTAACTATTGGATAACAAAGAAGGGAGTTGTTTACGATTATTACAAACTTGAGCGTGATGAGAAACAATTCGAGGCAGACCTTACTCCAAATCTTACTTTCGGCCATATTACTAATCAGTTTGGACATGTAATTTTTAGCGAATTTCTAAACTCGAATGAAAATCCAACCGTTGAAAATGGCGGAATTAAGCAGGCATATCATAATTATTTCCTAGGAAACGACCAAAACATATGGCAACCTAATGTACCATTATATTCTAACGTCACTTTAAAGAATATATACCAGGGAGTGGATGTAACTTACTTTTACGAAGGAAATAGTGTTCGTCACGATTACATTATCAGTCCTTATTCCGACCCATCTCAAATAAAAGTAAAATTTTCGGGTCAAGATAAATTGAGTATCGATACAAAAGGTGATCTTGTTCTTTTAACATCTCTAGAGGAAATTGTACACACTAAATTATTTGCATTCCAAAATACTGGTAACACAGTTCAGCCAGTACAATGTAATTTTGTGATTGAAAATGGAAATACTATAAAATTTGAATTAGGCAATTATGACAAGAGCAAAACTTTAATTATCGATCCAGTAGTAAGAACATTCAGTTCGTACCTTGGATCCACAAGTACTGATTATCCCTATGCAAGTGCAATCGACGAAAATGGTTTTGTTTATTTAACTGGTTATACTAGTTCTGCGGCTTTTCCAATCATACCAGGAGCATATCAAACAACAATTAGTAAACTCCTGATTGCTTTGTTACGAAGTTCAATAGTAATGGTTCAGGCCTTGTTTTCTCAACATTTTTAGGTGGTAATAATTCTGATTATACAATTGGAATAGAAGTCGATCAGAGTAATAATATTTATGTAGCTGGTTATACTTACTCATCAAACTTTCCAACAACTGCTGGTGCATTTAGAACAACTGTTGTTACAACCCCAGATGCTTTTGCAACAAAGTTAAGCTCCGGTGGAAACAGCTTAATTTATTCGACCTATTTAGGCGGTTCCTCAACCGAAATTGCCTACGGAATGACAATAGATAATAATGGATTTCAATATGTTGTAGGGTACACTAGTTCGACTAATTATCCAACCACGTCAGGTGCGTACAGAACAACTCAAGTTGCAGGAGTGGATGTATTTTTAACAAAAGTAAGCCAGAACGGGCAAACATTATCGTATTCTACATACTTAGGTGGCTCAAGTTCCGAATATGCTTATGGAGTTGCAGTTGACAATACAGGAGCAGCTTATGTTACTGGTTATACAGCTTCAAGTAATTTTCCAGTAACAGCCGGTGCATATTGGACTTCATATACAGCAACAGACGTATTTGTTACAAAATTTAATCCAGCAGGCAGTGCATTGGTCTATTCAACATTAATGCCCGGCAATAGTACTGATATTGCCTATGGCATAGCCGTCGATGGTTCTGGTCAAGCATCAGTAGTTGGATATACCAACTCTTCCAGTGGTTTCCCATTATTAAATGCGTTTAGAACAACACTCCAAGGGGTGGAAGGATTCGTTACAAAATTTAACGCAAATGGTTCTGGTTTAATTTTCTCAACATATATTGGTGGAAGCTCCTCAGACTATATCTACGACGCTGTAACTGATGCAGATGGGCAGATATATGTCGGTGGTTATACTGCATCGAACAACCTACCAATGGCTACCCAAACTACTCAACCAACCTCAGGTGGTGGCAACGATGGTATTTTATACCAACTATCACCTTCTGGCCAATTACTCTATTCCACATATATTGGGGGTAGTTCAACAGATTTGGCGTATTATTTTAAATGCTTGGATATAAATGCCAATAATGAAGTAGCAGTATCTGGTTATACATCTTCGTCTAACTTCCCAGTATCCGCTACCGCTTATCAGAAAACTATGTCGACCTCACCGGATGGATGGGTGCAAAAATACACTTTCGATCCTCCAAACAAAGTCTTTTTAGGTACAGTTGCACCTACTTCATTCTGTGCAGGCGATGTGGTTGTTGTAAACTTTACTACACACGGCACATATAAATCAGATAATCAATTTTTAGTGGAATTATCAGACGAAACAGGTAGTTTTAGCAAGCCAACATTGATAGGTGCTATTTCTGCTGTAAATGCACAACCTATCAATTGTTCTACACCAGAAAACTTAATGTCTGCAACAGGCTATTTAATCAGAGTGAGAGCAACAAACCCATCAGCTATTAGCGATTTAAGCAAAGCTTTAACTGTGTTACCAAAACCAAAAGTATTGAAGACACTGGGAGATGGTGGCTTTTGTACTTCCGATCCAAAAGGAGCAGAGATTAGAATGGAAGCAACTGAGAAATACGCACAATACCAATTATACAGAAATGGACAAAAAGTTGGTTCACCTATCATAGGCACTGGTGGTGAGATTTCATTTGGACATTTTAAATCTACAGGATTATATCGAGTGGAAGCTATCTCGACAGCTGGCTGTAAAAACTGGATGAGTGGCGATATAAATGTTCGCGAAATTTCAGCTCCAGTTGTATATAATGTTACAGGTGGCGGACAATCCTACAACGAAAATGGACCAGGTGTATATTGTGAAGGCGGAGATGGAGTTGCCATTGGTCCAAGCAATAGCCAATTAGGTGTTAAGTATCAATTAAAACATAATGGCGAAAACTTAAATGTACCCATTTTAGGTACTGGCGATCCAATTAGTTTTGGTTTTATAACTGCTCCTGGTAAATACACAATCGAAGCATATACAGTGTTAGCAGGATGCCCAAGTGTGATGAATGGCAGTATTAATGTAACAGTCTTACCAGCACCACACGAATTTGATTTCATCGCAAATAATTGGCTGTGCGAAGGTAGTTTTGGTAATGATATGAAATTAATAAATTCCGAAAAAGGGCATTACATATCAGTTACTTTTCAATGGTAAGAAATACGGAAACCCAGTTACAGGCAATGGCAATCCAATGATTATTGGGAAAGTAAGAGATATTGGCAAATATCAATTATTGGCAATAAATCCCGAAAATGCTTGCACAAGACTATTCTCCAAAGAATTTGAACTTAAACCTATCAAGTTGCCTCGAAAATTTGAATTATCTGCAGCTGCTCATTATTGCGAAGACTCAGAGGGATCAGAATTTATTTTAAATAATTCCGAACAAAATGTTATTTATCAATTAATGAATGGAAGTAATCCAATAAATGATCCAGCAGTAGGTACTGGAGGAGCAATTTCTTTGGGATATTCTAAATTAGAAGCTACATACCATGCTGTTGGACGAAATGTATTTGGTGGATGCGAATCCTCGATGTTAAATTCTGTGAAAACTAATCCAATACCTCGGCCAATAACAGATATAGAAGGTCAGCATACAGCTAACATTAATTCAGTTGAAACTTACAGAGCATTAGATGTTAAAACTGATGATCAATACGATTGGACCGTTTTAAACGGTGAAATCCTTGGTGCAAGCAATAAACCCGAAATTACAGTTAAATGGGGTGAAAATAAATATGGGAAAGTTGAACTTACAAGAGTGAACAGTACAGGTTGTGTAAATCAAGGATCTTTGAATGTCCAAGTGGTCAATAACATTGTTCCAAACTTTTATGCAGAAAAATTTGTTGGAGATATTCCTTTTACAGTTCACTTCAAAAATTCTTCAAGTGGCTATATAACATACTATAATTGGGATTTTGGCGATGGTAATTCAAGTCCGTTACATAGCCCAATATATACATATAAACAACCTGGCAAATATACAGTTACATTAACAGTAGGTTACCAAGATATTAGAGTTAATGAAACCAAAGTAGATTTTGTTGTTGTAAATCCAGCAGGTTCAGTGAAGGACAACACACCCGAATCTAACGATTATTTCTCATTATTCCCAATAGTGCCAAATCCAATAAACAGTACTTTAACACTAAATTACAATTCAACAATCGACCAACAAATTGTGGTTAAAGTTTTTGATATACTAGGAAATGCTCTAATAGAATACTCGAATATTGATGTAAGTATTGGTTTCAACACGACTGAATTGGATGTGAGCAAATTACAAAACGGTACATATTTTGTTAAAGTCGATACTCCACAAGGAAGCCTAACAAAATTCTTCAATGTAGTAAAATAGATAGATTTTTTAACTTTAACTAACAAAACAGACCTATGACTTAGTGTTCATCGGTCTGTTTTCTTTTTTTTGTAACAAATCCTCCTTTACATAATCTAAAATGAAAGAAAACAGATACAAAAATGAACAAGATTAAAAATATTTTACTAATTTTGTTTATTATAACTATCTAATTTGTAGTAGAATATAACTTTTATTTGTAGTATATTTAATTAAGGAGAAATCTTATGAAAAAATTATTTACTTTCCTATGCATAGTGTGTGTGTTAAGCATTTCAGTAGGCTATGCTCAAAAAGTAACAGTAAATCAGGGAAGTTTCAACTCTGAATACTTCACCGAAAACAAAGGTCAATGGGATGAAAGAGCTTTGTTTTTAAGCAAACACGGCAATGTCAATTTCTGGATTACCAATAATGGTGTAACTTACGATTACATGGTAATCGAAAGAGACCTTAACGAAATGAAACCAGACGGCCTTACACCCAACAAAGACAATTACGGTAAAATAACAAATTTGTTTGGACACGTCGTTATTACTGAGTTTTTAGGTTCTAACAAATCGACTAATGTGGAAAAATTAGATCAGAAAGATGGTATCGTCAATTTTATCATTGGCAACGATGAGTCCAAATGGAGAACTCATATAGGAATGTTCGGAAATGTTCTTCATAAGAATGTGTACGATAATATAGATGTATCCTACTTCTTCGATAACCACAAAATTCGTTACGATTTTATTGTGAAACCTTATGCAGATCCAAGTAAAATCCGTATTAAATTTGATGGTCCTACTGCTATTGCAGTGGCTCCAAATGGCGATTTAGTAATTGAAACTTCAGTCGGTGAAATCCACCAAACTAAACTATTTGCATACCAAAACAATGGAACATCTCAACAAAAAATTGAATGTAAATTCCGAATCGAAAATGGAAATATCGTTACTTTCGACTTAGGTAGCTACGACAACACAAAAGAATTAATTATTGATCCAACTTATACTTACGGCTCATACTTTGGAGGAAACAGTACCGACTATGCCTATTCATCTTCAGTTGATGGACAAGGCAGACCGATTATTACTGGGTATACTTACTCAACTAACTTACCATCAACTTCAGGAGCCTATCAAGGTTCTTACGAAGGTAATATGTCTACTTTTGTAGTGAAATTCAATACAGCAAGCACAAGTTTAATATTCTGTACTTATTTAGGTGGCAATAGCTCCGATTATCCATATGGAATTGGTGATGATGGCAATGGTAATACTATCGTTGGTGGATATACTTATTCCACTAACTGGCCAACAACATCAGGAGCCTTTCAAACTTCGTATCAATCTACACCAGATATGTATGTAACAAAGCTTAATACTAATGGAACTGCACTTGTTTGGTCCACATATCTAGCAGGTAATAGTACTGATATCATGTACGCAATGCAGGTTAAAAATGGTAAATCATATATAACAGGATTCACATACTCTTCGAACTGGCCAGTAACATCCGGTGCATACAAAACATCAATTCCAGGAACTCCTTGCGTATTTGCAACTGCTTTGAATGCAAATGGAAATGGACTGGCAGCTTCGACATTTATTGGTTATGGAGCCTATGGATATGCAATAGATGCTGATGCAAGTGGTAATATGTACGTTGCAGGCTACGCATATACATCAGGAACATATCCTACCACCAGTGGTGTTTATGGACCAACATATTCTTATTATGACCCATTTGTTTCCAAAGTTTCGGCTAATGGAACTCAATTATTGTATTCAACATTTATACCTACCGCTTCTTACACTGATTATTGTTACGGAATTGGCGTAGATACCCAAGGCCAAGCAACAATAACAGGATACACCAGTGCTCCAAACTGGCCGTTGCTAAATGCTTACAAAACAACTAGAGGCGGTACAGACGCATTTGTAACAAAATTGAATGCAAGTGGAACTGGTTTAGTTTTTTCGACTTATGCTGGAGGAAATAGTACAGATTATGGTCGGGATATTGTTTGTGATCAATCAGACAATGTTTACCTTATAGGATATATATATTCATCAGATTTATACTTAACTCCTGATAGGTATCAAACAATGCAAACCACTCCAGATGTATTCCTTATGAGATTTGCACCAAATGGTGGCACACCTACATATTCCACCTATCTTGGTGGTAATAATACTGACTTACCATATTATTTCCAATGTTCGGATATAAATGCAAATAATGAATTATCAATTGGTGGATATACATATTCTACTAACTATCCTCTAACAGCTAACCGATTTCAAGCAACACTGAGCACCACTCCAGAGGCGTTTATTTCGGTATTTACTTTCGAACCACCTGCAAAACTTTACTTTGGAAGTGTTTCGCCTATGTCCTTCTGTGCTGGTGAAAATTTAAATGTGTCTTATACCGTAGAAGGTACATACAAGTCGGATAATCAGTTTATTGTGGAATTGTCTGATGAAAAAGGTAGTTTTGCTGTACCTATCCAGATTGGGTCTAAATCTTCGGTAACTTCTGGGTCAATAGTATGCACAACACCAGCAAACATGATGTCTGCAACAGGTTATCTTGTTCGTGTTCGTTCCACAAATCCTGCCGTAACTACTGAAACAAGCAAAGCATTAACAGTATATCCCCGACCCATTGCACAAAAGATGCTTGGAGATGGTGGTTTCTGTTCATTTGATGTGAAAGGTGCAGAGATTAAAATAGAAAAATCAGAGAAGTTTTATCTGTATCAGTTATATAGAAATGGAGCTAAAGTCGGCTCGCCTGTAGTTGGTGATGGTGGTGAAGTAACTTTTGGCTATACCAAATCAACCGGCAAATACACTGTTGAAGGAATATCCCCAATGGGCTGTCTTAATTGGATGAGTGGCGAAATCAACGTCCGCGAAATTCCATCTCCTATCGCTTATAATATGACAGGTGGTGGACCATTCTATAACCAGCCAGGTCCTGGAACCTATTGTGAAGGAGGCGAAGGGGTTGCAATTGGTTTGAACAAAAGTGAAGTTGGTGTTAAATATCAATTAAAAATAAATGGAGAAAACCTTAATGTACCAATTAACGGAACTGGTGATGAGTTGAGCTTTGGTTTTGTTACCGAGCAAGGATCATACACAATTTATGCAGAAACTATCTTGGGAAGTTGTCCTAACAACATGACAGGTTCAATAAAGGTAACGATACTTCCTGCACCTAAGGTATTTAATATCGATGCACAAGATGCATTATGCGACGGAAGTTTAGGCAACGAATTCAAACTTTCTGGAAGTGAAACAGGTGTATTTTATCAACTATTACTAAACGGCAAGAAAGTTGGGAACCAAATAACTGGTACTGGCTCGGAAATATCATTTGGAAAATTTAAAGATTTAGGTAAGTATCAAGTATTGGCAACAAACACTTCAACCGCATGTACAAAATTATTCGATCAAACTGTTGAATTGAAATCAATACCATTACCAAAGAAGTATGAAGTTAAAGCTGATAAATACTTCTGCGAAGGTAGCGAAGGAGTTGAATTCCACTTAATGGGCTCGCAAGCCGAAGTAATGTATCAGTTAGTGCAAGGAACAACTCCAATTGGCAATCCAGTTGTTGGAATAGGAAGTCAGATATCATTAGGTTATTCTAATATACCAGGAAACTACAATGTAGTAGGTGCAACAATAAATGGTGGTTGTGCAAACAGCATGTTGAATGCAGTGAATATTCAAGCATTACCAGCACCAAATTCTATAGTAAAAGGTGAGCCTAAACCACAAATCAATTCAACAGAAAAATATTGGGTTGAAGCACCTCAGGAAGGTGATAAATACTTATGGACTGTAACAAATGGAACAATAGAAGGCGATAAAGATAAAGCTGAAATTACCGTAAATTGGAGCGATAAAAAAGAAGGTAGAGTAGAAGTATGGAGAGCAAATGTTGCTGGTTGTAAATCCGATGGAATTTTAGATATAACATTGGTAAACGATTTGCTACCCGACTTCTTAGTTGAGAATCCAAAAGGTGATGCACCATTTACCGTTAGCTTTACCAACAAGTCAACAGGTTATATTACTTATTACAGTTGGGATTTTGGTGATGGAGATTTCAGTCCTATGCAAAATCCAAGTCACACATACAAAGTTCCAGGTAAATACACAGTAACGCTTACAATTGGCTATCAGGATGTAAGAGTTACCAAGACTATGAAGGATTACATAACAGTTAATCCAGCTGGCTCGGTTAAGGATGATAAACCAGAATCCAACAGTTTATTAAGTATTTTACCATTGGATCCAAACCCAGCATCATCGACAATAAGATTAAGCTATAATGCAAAAGTTGAGCAAAATGTAAACATCACAATTTTCGACATTATGGGTAATAAAGTACTCGAAGTATATGACGGAGTACTCACTACCGGTGCTAACGAAATGACTATAGATGTAAGCAAATTGCAAAACGGAGCATATTTATTACAAGTAATTAACCAAGAAGGTAATCTAGGTAAATTCTTCAATATTACTAGATAATTTAAAAAACGCATTCTAACTAAAGCCGTCTCCCACAACGAGGCGGTTTTTTTTTATGTTAAATTTGAATTTCTAAACAAAAAAATGATTTTTTTAATTATTTTTGAAATAAAGAAAAATAATTTATGAAAACAAACAGAAGAAATGTTTTGAAAACTTTAGGAACAGCAGCTGTGTTTACTCCTTTTTTAAATTTTGACTCAATAAGTGAATTAATTGCTTTTAACGATAATCCAAGCAATTTCCAAAATAATGCACACGAAAGCAGTGAAGACTTTTGGAGTTGGGTCCATAGTTGCTATACTGTTAATCCCAACGTTCTAAATTTGAATAATGGGGGAGTGTCGCCACAACCAAAACAAGTTCAGGATGCCTTTATTCAGTATTATCAACTATCTAATGAAGGACCAAGCTACTATATGTGGCGAATTTTGGACCAAGGCAGAGAGCCATTAAGGGAACGACTTGCCAAAGAAGTTGGGGTTGATTCCAATGAACTTTCGATAGTCCGCAATACTACCGAGGCTTTGGACAATGTGATTTTCGGACTTGACCTTAAAAAAGGCGACGAAGTGGTGCTCACAAAGCAAGATTATCCTAACGTGATTAATGCTTGGAAACAAAGAGAAATGAGGGATGGAATAAAAATCAATTGGGTTAATTTGGAGTTGCCAATCGAAAATGACGATTTGATAGTGCAAAAGTTTGTCGAAAAATTCACAGAAAGAACCAAAGTTGTTAATATTACACATATAATCAATTGGACGGGGCAAATTCTTCCAGCAAAAAAAATTGCAGATGCCGCACATAAACGAGGAATTGAAGTGATGGTGGATGCAGCACATTCACTCTTTCATTATAATTTCAATATTCCTGCTTTAGATTGCGATTTTTTAGGCACAAGTACCCATAAATGGCTTTCAGCACCCTTTGGAACAGGTTTGTTATATATTAAAAAAGATAAAATCAACAAAATATGGCCATTATTCCCTAATCCCGAACCCAAAAGTAACGATATACGAAAGTTTGAAGCACAAGGCACTCGAAATTTCTCAGCAGAAATGGCAATTGGCGATGCTTTGAACTTTCATCAATTAATTGGAATAAAACGGAAAGAGGCAAGATTGCGTTACCTAAAAGATTACTGGGCAATGAAACTGATAGAAATACCTCGTATTAAATTGCATACTTCGTTGAAACCTGAATATTCATGTGGACTTGCATTATTCTCGATTGATGGAATGAAACCCAGCGATATTGCTGATAAACTTTTTAATAAATTCAAAATTCACACAGTGGCAATCGAATGGGAGAACATTTCGGGAGTGAGAATTACTCCAAACACATATATTCGATTAAATGACTTAGATAGGTTTGTAGAAGCAGTTTGGAAAATATCGAAGGAGTAGGTATGAAATCCAGTTACTATATATTTATTTTTATTTTGCTGTTTTTTTCTTTGCAAACAGTCGAATCCAAACCTAAAAAAGAAGTTGTTTTTACCATGACTGCCCCCCAACCAATTGGACCTTATAGCCAGGCTGTTAAATTTGGGGACTTGCTCTATGTTTCGGGACAGATTGCAATAAACCCAAAAACGAATGATATGAATAACCCGAATATCGAGGAAGAAGCTCGGCAGGTGATGGAAAATATAAAATCAATTTTGAATGCTGCAGGAATGGAGATGAAAAATATCTTGAAAACGACGATATACTTAGTAGATTTAAATAATTTTAAGAAAGTTAATGAAATATACGTCAGTTATTTTGAAAAGGATTACCCTGCTCGCGAAACAGTGCAAGTTGCGAAACTACCCAAAGATGCAAATATTGAAATATCAGTAATTGCAGGAAAGTGAGTTATTTTAACTTTGTTGAATTACATAGACATAATTTGTTGAAGATTTAAACTCAAATAAATTAAATATTATATTTAATACAAATATTTTCTTTTGTACAATTTAAACCTCTTCATTAACAAGGACAATGATTTTATCTTCCCCCGACAGGTTAAATTCTCGAGATTTCTTTGGATTTAAAATAAGTTCTTTTTGAGATATTTTACTATTTTCTCTCATAATTCCAATAGCGGTTTCGTTCTTGTTTAATGCTGACTCGACGATTGTTGCAAAATTTGTTTTAGTATTGGTTTTAATATAATTTAATGCACTTCGTGAATATATTTCAGCTCCTTTGTATGTAAATAGAACTTTGAAAACAGTATCCATATTTTTATCTTCCGACAATTGCGATAAAATTGGACCAATAATATTTGCACTTATTATAAAGTCTGATATATATTTGTTTTTAACTATTTCTCGATTGTTATTATCCAAAATTTCTGCAATAATTGTAACTTCGATGTTACTTTTCGTTTCCATTTCTTTTAATAGAAGCAATTTTACTAAAGTGTTTGTATCTACTTCATCTACAGATGTGTAGTTTCGGGTATCGGCCAAGACGACCACTGTTTCATTGCCTTTTAACTTTGTTAATAAAAAATCATAATCAATATGCTTTTTTATGAAAAATTCCAGACTACAAAAGCCAAACTTGTAATTTAGCTCGTCAATACAAGTAAAATCTTTGAAAAAGCCTTGCAAACCTACTAAAACTTCTTTTAATTCTGCAGAATCTGATAGTAATATTTTAAGATTGCTTTGATGATGCAGGTACATATTATAATTATATATGATTGATGGAAGTTTGTGATTATAGGCTAAAAATACAACATCTTTGTTGGTATATGTTTGGATATTACTTTCAATAATATCCTTTAAATCAATTATTGTACGAATATTGGGTTTGTATTTAATATTTGAATCATCTTCAGCAAGAATGATCAACTTGTCGTGATTTTGAAAAATATAGTCCGATTTTGGATTCAACACACACTCATTTTCATTCATATAACCAACCAAACAGGAATCGTCATATTTATAAATCATATCTTTGTAAGTTAATCCTATTTGCTTAGGCAAAATAGATTGAATATAAAATTCATTACCTGAAAACCCTAAGATTTCATGATAAACCCTCGAGATGTTAGGATTAAGCATAGATTGGGATATGAGAATAGAAAGAAAATTGTCAGTATCGAAAATTATCGAAATGCCATCCAAATCAATTGTTTTAATTATTTGTTGTATCGAAGGGTTTGTTACTTCTGCAACAATATGATAAGGTAAGTTAAATGAGTTATCAGAGCCGTTAAGCAATGCAATGATAGATTTTAATATAGTATAATCATAATTTACGATTTCGGGGCTATTAAGCAGTATAGTAGATTTACTTTTCCAGGCATTTACAAGTTGTAAATCATCGATATGGGATGGATTACCGCTTCGGGTTCTCACTTTTGTTGTTGAGAAACCCTCGAAGTACTCTTGAATCAAATAGTCCATTTCTTTTTTTGCTTTTATCTGCCAGAATGACTATTTCAGCTTTTTCTTTGCTGATATTTGCTTCTCGTAATTCGCTTATAATATTGAAAATTTTATCATTCCATCCTAAAATAAGTGTATGACCAGTAGTATAGATTTTTGATTTTCCTCTATTCTCATCTTCACGGACTGATTCCATCTCAGATGTAATTATTCCAATAAATAAGTTCAAGAAAATTAATGCTGCAATAAACTGAAAACTAATGAAAATTATGATAAAAATCCATTCTGGGAAACCATTTGTAAAGAGTTTCTGGACTGAGTCGCTCTCATATAAATCGGACCATCCATCAAACGAGATAAAGAAAAGAGTTCTCATCGAAGACCACAATGTACCAAATTCTTCTGTTACGATCTTGCCAAAAAGATCTGTACTTATCACCCCATACACGTAAAATAATAAAATGAGAAGTACAACAACATAACCCATAGTAGGAAGAATCCTAAATAATGTAATTAGGATAAATTTGAGTTTTTTTATTTTTTCGAAGATTCTTGCTAATCTCAAGATTCTTGCAAGTCGGAATACAACAACAAACTCAGTATTGGAACTTGGAAAGAACAAAGGTACCAGGCTAATAACTATAATCAAGAAATCAAAGATATGCCACGCGTCGTTGAAATATCTCCATGGTCTTCGTCCGTGATCCAACATATAAATCAACATTTCAAAGATAAAAATACTGATAATAACCAAGTCGATTACATGGAACAAACTGCTGTATTTTTCGTTCAAATATGAATCGGTTTGTATTCCAGCTAGAATTCCAGCTAGTATTATTACAAGAGTAATAATATTTTTGAAATAATTATTTGAATATAACAGATATTTTATCCGTTCTTGAATCTTATCTATTAGCATTTTATTTTAAATAAAAAGACAAATTAAGTATTAGATATATATGCAAAAATAGTAAAATATCAATTTAATGCATTCTGTAACTTGTTTTTTTTATACAATTATTTTTACATTATTTTAATTAACGAAATAATAGGTGCATAACTTGATTTTATATTAAAAAAAATCATATTTAAAGAAAAATTCTTTAAATATTGATTCTATTTATTATACATAATTTGTAATTTTGAGTAACAAAAATTTGAATTTTTATAATTTATGGGAGACTATATTATGTATAAGTTATTTACAACATCAGTTGTGGTTGCTTTCTTGTTCTTTAATTCACTTACTTTATCTGCAAATGTGACGAACAACCTAACTAAAGATAATGGAGTAGTTTTTAAGGAAAATAAAGGACAAGTACACGACCAATATAATAATCCAAGACCGGATGTGTTATTCAGTGGGGAATCGAAGGGATTAATTTATCACTTAAAGAACGATGGGTTGCACTATCAGATAATCAATGTGGATAGTTGGAAAAACGTAGAAACAACACTTAACGACAAACAAAATTCGAAAAACAAAATTCAAGGAAAACAAGACAAAATACCAGATATATTATCTGTTTATCGGGTAGATGTTAATTGGAAAAATACTAACAAAAATCCTATGATTGAAGTTAGCGAACAGATTCAAGGGTATGAGAACTTCTACAACGTTTCAAATAACTCGAAGCCAGTACTAGCTGTAAAAAGTTATAAGTCGATAGTTTATAAAAATATTTACGAAGGTATTGATTTAAAGTTTTACGAAGGTAATGGCGATCTTGAATATGATTTCATAGTCCAGCCTGGTGCAGATTTCCGTCAAATTCAAATGGAATACAAAGGAGCCGAAATATCGACTAATCATTCTAATGAATTGGTGTTGAAAACCCCATTTGGAGAAATTCGAGAAGGAGTATTAAAGGTTTATCAGGAAAACAAACAAATTGTGGCAAATTGGAATATCAGAAATGATGTCGTTACATTCGAAATTCCAAAATACGATCCAACAAAACCGATTAGAATAGATCCACCAACACGTTTGTGGGGTACTTACTATGGAGGTTCGGATGATGAATATGGTTGGGGAGTATTTTCTAATAATAGCAACGTTTTTCTAGTAGGCCGAACTTCATCTTCCTCAAATATTGCAACTACTGGTTCCCATCAACAAACAATCTCGGGCTCAGCAGATGCTTTTCTTGTTAAATTTACTTCAAATGGAATAAGAGAATGGGCAACTTATTATGGGGGTTCAGGAACTGATATAGGTTATGCAGTCGAATCTGACTATCTAGAAAATGTGTATCTTGTTGGTGCTACAAGTTCAACTAATAATATTGCAACGAGTGGATCGCATCAAAGTACCCATGGTGGTAGTATCGATGGCTTTCTTGTGAAATTCGACAGTGATGGATACCGTTTATGGGGTACTTACTATGGTGGTTCAAGTACCGAAGAGTCCTCGCAAATTACCATAGATAACTCAAATTATGTATATATAACCGGATATACTCAGTCTTCAACTGGAATTGCAACATCTGGTTCTCATCAACAATCATTTGGTGGAAGTACAGATGCTTTTGTTGTCAAATTCAACAGTAGTGGTGTACGTCAATGGGGAACCTATTATGGTTCAAGTAGTAGCGACGAAGGTGATGGAGTTGTTGTTGATAGCTATAACAATGTTTATATGACA
>CAYOPF010000001.1:86255-93792 GCA_964405755.1 uncultured Chloroherpeton sp. | reverse complement strand
CTTGCCCAATTAATATTGCTAATATTTCCTATAGTAAATTTGGCGATGCAGCAGTTCCTTCACCAGCTTATACATTGAAGTATGGTGTTTGGTCCTACAAAACTGACAAGGGTTATTCTGAAGTATCGCAGATGTTACCAGGTTTAGGTTATTGGGTTAAAGTAAATAGCACTGGTTATTTAAGATTGGTTGATATTTGCCCTCCAGTATTAGACAAATCAACAATAGATCAACCTTTATACAACGATAAAACTGAATTGTTGTATACAGCAACTAAGTTAGTAATTCGTGATGACGCTCAACACGAAAATAGACTTTATTTCATCAATAATTCCAATGTTGACACTCGTTTCTATGAATTACCTCCAATGCCTCCAGCTGATATGTTTGATATTCGTTTCAATAACAACTTGTATTTATCAAACGGAAGAAGCGAAATCGTTCGTTTGCAAGGTGTGGAGTATCCTGTTGTATTCTCCATCAACAATCCAGATGCTGATTACAAATTAACAGATGCAATCAGTGGCGAAGTTATTGGTATAATTAATTCAGCAAATAAATCAGTTGTTGCAAAGAACACTATTGCAAATGTAATTAAAGTTGAAAAATCAGCTTTAACCACTGATTTATCGGTAATCGCTTATCCAAATCCAGTAGCTACAACTTCGAATATTACATTCGCCGTTAAAGAAAGTGGCAATGTAACTATTAAAGTTTATAACGAAATGGGTAACGAAATTGCTACATTGGTTAATTCAGATTACAATGTTGGTAATTACTCTACTTCATTCGATGCTACAACTTTACCAGCTGGTGCCTATTTGTTGAAATTAACTAATGGTACTAACTTTAATGTTGTTAAAATCAACGTTATAAAATAAAAAAGCTATAAATTAGTTATAGGGGTAGTAGGAGTTTAATACTTACTACCCTATTTTATTTATATTTTAAGGAAAAATGTAAATGCATAATTTAATATTATATATATTTACAATAATTGTTGTTAGTTAGAACTACAAGGGCAAATTACAAAACCTCTAATTTTTAATATACGGTTAGAAAATGGATTTAATAAACCATGGGATAACCTAATATTAGGTGTTGCTCCAGAGGCAACCGATAAAATGGATTCAATTTACCAAGAGGTTGAAATTCCTGATTTTCCTTTTCCTTCGGGTATATTCACAGCTGTTTGCTTGACTTATGATTCTACAGAAAAGAAGGATATTTGGTCGTACAAAAGTGTTTATGGTCCTACAGGAGATAAAAAGAAGTTTATGATTAAATACAAGTTTAGAGTGTTTTATGGATACTCTAACTATGTGAAGATGAGTTGGCTGGCATTGCCTCCCGAAGTGGATTCGGCAATTATAATGGATAGCTTTGGAGGGTATAAATTTAAAGTGAATATGAAAGAAAAACTGGAGGGGAGAAACGACGAAATATTGGTTGAAAATTTCGATGTTTATGTATATTATAATTTTACCAATGTGGGAGTAATTAGCAATCTTGACGATAAAATTAATGTATATCCCAATCCAACAAAAAATATATTGCAAATTAATTCGGATGATTCAATAAAAATGATAGAAGTTTGTAATATTTTGGGCATTTCTTTGTTTTATAAGAATGTAGATGACAAAGAAATAAAAATTGATTTGTCGGGATTGCAGCCAGATGTTTATTTATTGAAACTTATTAAATACAATAATGAAGTAATCGTCAAAAAAATAATTAAAGAATAATTCGGTGGAACAACAAAAAGCAAGAATAATTAAGCAAATCACAAAGGAAACTCCAAAAGAGCGACCTGTGGATATTGAAAAACGAAAGATTTACTTATCCGTTGTAATACCCTTATTAAATGAAGAAGAGTCGCTACCAGAATTGACCGAGAAAATTGTTGCAGTTTTACAACGAGAAAAGATATTTGACTATGAGATTATATATGTGGATGATGGAAGTACCGATAACTCATACGAGATAATTAAAAATTTGAGAAGGAATAATAATCGCATTCACTGCGCAAAATTTCGCAGAAATTACGGTAAATCTGCCGCACTGGCAGTAGGATTCGAAATGGCAAAAGGGCGATTTGTAATCACTATGGATGCAGATTTGCAAGACGATCCCGAGGAGATCCCGGGCTTGATTGCTAAATTAAGAGAAGGCAACGACTTGGTTTCCGGTTGGAAAAAAAAGCGATACGATCCAATTAGCAAAACAATACCTTCTAAGTTTTTCAACTGGGTTACTTCCAAGGCGAGTGGAGTAAAGCTACACGACTTTAACTGTGGTTTGAAAGGGTATAAAAGAGAGGTTGTAAAATCACTTTATGTTTATGGCGAAATGCACCGCTATTTGCCAGCTCTTGCCCACTTGGATGGTTTTAAGGTTACAGAAGTTGTCGTTAAGCACCATCCACGCAAGTACGGAAAAACCAAATTTGGACTTTCACGATTTATTTATGGCTTCCTGGATTTACTAACTGTATTGGTAACAGCTAAATATATGAAACGTCCCTTGCATTTCTTTGGTGCTATTGGTACACTTATCTTGTTTATTGGTTTTTTAGTGGATTCGTATCTTGCAGTTCATTGGTTTATGGGAGATAAGAATTTGAGCAATCGACCACTATTATTATTCGGTGTTGCATTAATAATAGTTGGCGTCCAATTTATTTCTCTTGGTTTAATTGGAGAACTAATTATTAAATACAATGTGATGAATCAGAAAAATTCAAACTACTCAATTTCGGAAATTATATGATTAATATGAGAAAAACATTTACAATTATTACCCTACTTTTCACTTTGCAAACATTTGCAAGTGCCCAAATATTCAAAGATGTTTCTGTTGCATTCGGATTATCTACAACTCAAATATTATCGGACAACCCCGCCGGGAAATCAATTCAACCAAGTAGCGACACAGAACCAATAGTTTTTGGTGGTGGCTTTATTGGAGCGCAACCTGGTGGGGAACTAAGGTTCACGTTTCCTTTAGACGAGGATGCACGCTGGCGTATTCCTTTAGGAATAGATTTGCAGTTCTTTAATGCAAAAGAAAGAGCTCCAATCGGTCGCAATATCGAAGACCGAAGATACCACTCCTTCGAGATATTTACTCCCTATGTAGGGATATCCTATGTGATGCAGGATTTAAAATATTTGAAAGCAAAAACATATACAAGTTTCGAAATTCGGGCTGCTATGATTAGTAATATAATCTCACGGCTGGAAGAAGATTATTATTTTTTAGATCAATTCGATACGACAATTGTTTATCCAAACAAAGGTAATGCCACCAGAATCGGAGGTATTGCAAAGCTAGGAGTGGAAGCCATGCTTTTTGAACCATTACAACTTAATGCAAGCGTGGGCGTTTCTCTTATGAATGCTTTTTTGCGTGATGACGCAAGAAGGGAACTACTAACTCCATTTAGAATTTTCGAAACCAAAGAAAGATATGTTTGGAATTTGAATGTTTCAATTTTGTTCCAATATACATTTTGATAACGATGATGTATAAAAGCAATTGTCTTTATTTTCGTGGCGACATTCCTTGCAAACCTCATAAGGAATTAGGGGTACACTGCGATGATTGTGGAAAATACACCGATATTGAGGGTCGTATATTAATCATTAAACTGGGTGCAATTGGAGACGTAATCCGAACAACTCCTCTTTTGCATAGAATAAAAAAGGAGTATCCAAGCTATGAAATATGGTGGTTAACTTATTCCCCAGAAGTAGTTCCTTCGGCCGTACATCAAGTATTAAAATATAATTTGGATAGTGTTTTAATTTTGGAACAAATCAATTTTGATATTGCGATAAATTTGGATAAAGATTACCAGGCAACCGCTTTGATGAACAGAATTAATTCCAAAGTTAAATACGGTTTTGGCTTTGCCGATGGTCGACCCATTCCATTAGATGAGAAAGCTGCATCGAAGTATTTAACGGGTTTATTCGATGATGTTAATAAAGCAAATAAACTAACCTATATTCAAGAGATATTTCAAATATGTGGTTGGGAACATCAAGGTGAAGAATATATTCTTGAATTGGATAGAAACATTAAATTCGATATTGAAAATCAAACCAAGAAAATAATCGGACTCAATACGGGGTGCGGTGCAAGATGGACCTCCAGATTGTGGAGTATCGACAATTGGGCAGATTTGATAATAAAATTACAAGAGAACAATTATTACCCATTACTTTTAGGTGGGGAAGCCGAAAATAGCAGAAATCTGGAACTGCAGAACCGAACAGGGGCAACATATTTGGGACATTTTCCACTTAATGAATTTATTGCGTTACTCAACAATGTTGATTTGCTTGTTACTGGGGTTACGATGGCATTGCATTTAGGGATTGGATTGAAAAAACCCGTTGTTTTATTCAATAATATCTTTAACCCATACGAGTTCGATTTGTACGGCAGAGGAGCAATCGTCCAACCCGAAATAGATTGCACATGTTTCTTTAAAGGCAAGTGTGATAATTCTGAATACTTTTGTATGGATTACCTTTATCCTCAAATTGTTTTTGATAACATACACAAATTACTTTCAAAATCATAGCTCAATTAGTTTGTTTTTAATTGCATAAATTACCAACTCTGCCGAGTTCTTCAATTTTAATTTGTGCATTATATGATTCTTGTGAGCTTCCACAGTTTTGGAACTTATAAATAACTTTTCGGATATTTCCTTGTTTGTCAGACCTATTGCAGATAGTTTTAAAATTTCGATTTCACGATGGGTCAACTCACCTTGCTCAATAATCTTCTGTTCGTTTTTGTACCTTGTAATATAGTTTTTGAACATAAATTCAGAAATATCTTTGCTAAAGTACCGCTCTCCATTGAAAATGCTTTTTATTGCATGGATAAGTTCGGTCGAAGACGTATCCTTCGGAAGAAAACCATCAGCTCCTGCTTTTATTGAATTCAACACGAATTCCTCGCTAATATGCATAGATAATACAAGGACCTTCAAGTTGAGATTGTTTTCCATTATTATTTTTGTAGCTTCAATCCCGCTGATACCTTTCATTGATATGTCGGAAATGATTAGGTCGCATTCTTTGTGTTTAACCAGTTCAATTAGTTCTTCGCCCGAGCTTGCAGTGGCTACTACATCAAGCTCTTCATTGTCCGATAGAAGAGAAACTAAACCGTCCAGGAAAATTTTATGGTCATCAGCAAGAATTATTCTAATTTTTTTCATATTTAATTGGTATTTTTATAATTATTTTGGTCCCACCAACAACTGACGATATTAACTCCATTTCACCTTCGAGCATTTGTGTTCGTTCTTCAATGTTTTTCAGACCACTACCGAAATTCTTCGAGTTATTGTCGAATCCCTTGCCGTTATCCTGAATATGTAGCAACAACTGATTATAATTTGAGACTACTCTAATAGTAACTTTGGTGGCTTCGGAGTGCTTTATTATATTATTTATTGCTTCCTGCAAAATTCTATAAATGTAAATCTGATTTTTAGCACCCAGCTTAACTTTGTCTAAATTGTCGCAAATGAGACTCATTTTGATGCTTGTTGACTGGATTGAGTCACGACACAATTTTTTTATACCTTCTTCCAATCCAAAGTTCGAAAGTACTACAGGTGTTAAATCCTCCGAAATAACACGGATCTCGGATGTTGCGTTTTTCAGCAATTCCTTGGCTTCGTGCAAATACTTTTAATGTTTGGAACCCTCGGAAATGACAATTTGATCCATTTTTAATTTAATCGCTAAAAGCATTTGTCCTAAACCGTCATGTAGATCACGGGATAATCTTTGCCTTTCTTGCTCTTGAGTGTCTATTACAGACTGGATTCGCAATAAATTGTCCTGCTTGATTTGCTCGGATTGCGATAGCAATTGTTTTGCCATTTCGTTGAACGCTCGCACCAAGTCACCAATTTCGTCGTAACTTTTATTGTCGATTACTAATCTATAATCTCCATTGCTTATTTTTATTGCAGCATTTTTAAGATCTACTACTGGCTTAGTAAGTTTGGAACTACCATAGTAAACCAATGCAAATACAAAAATTGACAATATAATACATAGAATTATTATACTGTTCTGTAAATTATAAACTGGTGTTAATGCTTCGTTCAGGTCTATCTCGGCAATTATTCCCCACGACAGCTCTTGAAATGTGAATGGAGCGTAGGAACTTAAAACATCAACGTTCCTATAATCTTTTATTATTCCATGATTGCTCAGTCCTTTAATTGTGCTTTTGCTTGCGACAGTTTCCACTCGCACTTTCTTGATAGAGTTATCTTTAAACCTCGAAGAAGATCGTAAAAGGTAGTCCTGACCTATGATATACGCTTCGCCAGACTTTCCAAGACCACTATTAAGAGAAAAGTCGAGCATTATTTGGTTAATAGCATTTATATTAATTTCAACAACTAACACTCCAAGCAAACTTTCCGAATTATCTACGAAAATAGGAGCTCCAACATAGAAGAATATTTCCTGATTTTCTCCCACCTTATAATCTTGAACTGTAAAATTTTTATTTATCTTGATTTTTTGTAAAATGGATTTATTTATCTCTTCTTTTTGATATTGAGTAAGAATATTCTGGGTGGAATCGAGTCCTATTTGAATGTTGTTATGATTTAAATCAAAAATAATGAATCCTTTAAAGTATTTTTGGTTGTGTAAAAATAATTGCAATTTCTCCAGGTTTGATTTTTGCCTAAAAATATTCAATTTGAACAATTCTGATATCTCAATGGATTGGGAGATGATACCTATTTCGAAGATTCGGTCTTCCAGAAAACGTTGAATACTTTTAGTTTTTTCGACCCGAACCGAAGTGAGCTGATTGAATGTTCGTTCGAGAATTGCATTTTATGCAATATAATAAGAATATATCCCCACTAATGTAATAGAACCTATACCCAGTATTAAGAAGTACAGAAAATGCTTTTGCGCAATCGAGAAGTCTCTGCCATTTTTTTTTGTTGATTTATTTTTTGATTGAAATTATTCATTATTTGTATTTAAGATATAAACAAATTTATGAATATTTTGATATATATTGTGTTAGTTACATTTTCTGATTTTCTAATACAAGAAATACCTATAAAGTAAGAGAAATCCTTATAAATCTTTTAGAATTATTTTTATTTAAAAAACAAATCAAATAGAATAGTTTTGTAGTTGATTTAATTATGTTCAAATTAATTTAAAGGAGCTTCCTATGAAACTAAACAAAACTACCATTTTAGCTTTATTATCATTAGTAATATTAGGATTTTCAACGCTTAAATCCGACGATGGTGTGTCTGTTAATGTTGGAGCAGATGTAATGAATCGTTATATTTTCCGTGGCACAGACTACGGTAACTCGCCAAGTATTCAGCCTACTTTTTCGATTAGTACTGGTGGATTCGAAATTGGATATTGGGGAGCAATTTCCTTAACAAGTTATTATCAGGAAATTGATTTGTACGCAAAATACACAATTGGTGGATTGTCGATAATCTTTACAGATT
>CAYOPF010000001.1:63714-86245 GCA_964405755.1 uncultured Chloroherpeton sp. | reverse complement strand
ATACATCACATCCGATCCCGCTTCTTCGGATATCAGATATTTCGTATTCGATGATAAAAAGACAGCTCACACTTTCGAAGGTGCGCTAGCTTATGATTTTGGTGAAGGATTTCCTTTAAAAATTTATGCATCTGCATTCTTCTACGGAAACGATAAAAGATGGGGCTACGACGAAGAAAAAGATAAAGACGAAAAAACATATTTCTCGACCTATCTTGAACTTGGCTATCCTTTAATCTCTGGCAACAACAATCTGGATTTATTTGTTGGTATGACTCCGTCTGCAGGAGCATTTGGAAACACTATGGGGGTTATTAATCTTGGATTTACCGGTTCCAAAAAGGTGAAAATGACAAATGATTTTGAATTGCCAGTTAAGTCTTCAGTGATATACAACACACAGTTATCATTGGTTTATTTTGTATTTGGCATAACTTTATAATTAAAATAAAAATTATTATAGGAGAAAAAAATGATTGATACAGGTTCAACCGGCTTTATGCTTCTTGCAACAAGTTTGGTGATGTTAATGACACCAGCACTTGCATTTTTCTATGGTGGATTGGCAACCAAACGCAACATTCTAGGTATAATGATTCAAAGTTTCGTATCATTAGGCTGGACAACTGTTTTATGGGTTGTTTTTGGATATTCCTTATGCTTTAGTGGGGGCGAAGGTGGAATTATTGGTAATCTCGACAAAGCTTTCTTGGCTGGAGTTTCGATAGATTCTTTGTACACTAATGGGAAGATACCCGAAATTGTATTTATCGCGTATCAAATGATGTTCGCAATAATCACGCCCGCACTTATTACAGGTGCATTTGTAAATCGGGTAACATTTAAAGCATACATGATATTTTTAACAGTATGGCAGATATTTGTATATTATCCATTTGTTCATATGGTTTGGGGTGGCGGCTTAATGGCAAATTGGGGTGTTCTCGATTTTGCAGGAGGTATTGTAGCTCATGCAACAGCTGGCTTTGCAGCATTGACCTCTGTTTTCTATGTTAAAGACAGGGTGGATAAAAGTTCCACTCCAAACAGTATTCCACTTGTTGCAATTGGTAGCGGTTTGTTGTGGTTTGGCTGGTATGGCTTTAACGCAGGTAGCGAATTAACTGTAGATTTTGTTACATCACTTGCATTTCTTAATACCGATATTGCAGCGTCATTTGCAACTATGACTTGGTTGGTGATTGAGTGGTCGTTAAAGAAGAAACCAAAATTTGTGGGATTGCTTATAGGTTCAATAGCAGGTTTGGCCACAATCACTCCATGTGCTGGCTTTGTACCTCTTTGGTCGTCACCATTAATCGGAATTGCAGCTGGTGCAGTATGCTATGCAGCTGTTAAATTTAAGAATAAAATGAAATGGGATGATGCATTGGATGTGTGGGGTGTTCACGGTGTTGGTGGTGTTCTAGGCACAATTTTATTAGGAGTATTTGGTTCTAAGGCATTCAATGCTGCTGGGGCAGATGGTTTGCTCTTTGGTAATCCAAATTTCTTTTTTGCTGAACTTGGGGCGGTGGCAATAGCATCTATTTATGCTTTTGTCTTCACATATTTAATGCTCATAATTATTAACTTTATTACCCCCGTTAAGGTAAGTGAGGAAATGGAGAGACAAGGTTTGGATATGTCCTTGCATGGCGAACAAGCTTACGATGAGGGTGCAATATAATTAAATTCTTCTTTTAGTCAACTTGGGTTGCTGCTCTAAAGCAACCCATTTTTTTTATTAAGTATAAGAAAAAGTTAAATAATTTAGAAATAATTTAATACAGAAGCTGAAGACCAAGTCGGAATTAAAAGTTAAAAGTATTTTTTATTGGTAGAAGTCTCGAGGATTAACCACAATCAAATTGTATTAAAATCAATATACTGCATTAAAATTTCAAAAGTACTAACACATTATTAACTTGTTGAAAACTTTTCTTTTCCAAAAAAAATTTTTTAATTAATTTTACTTTTATATCCTAATACTATTTGCAAAATTTAATTTTAAAAAAAAGGTAAAAATAAATGAAAATACATCGAAGATTTACATCGGGGGGGCAATCGCCGTATGATTTGTTTACATACGCGATTCGTAAATCTCAAATCAAAAATCCAGATGGGACAGTTGTTTTCGAAGTAAATGATATTGAAGTTCCTAATTCTTGGTCGCAAGTGGCTACCGACATTTTAGCACAAAAATACTTCCGTAAAACAGGTGTGCCGCAATACGAAGAAGATGGAAATTTAAAAGTGGATAGTAAGGGCAATCCGGTTCTGAGTGGAGAAACCAGTGCTAAACAAGTTGCCCACCGTATGTCTTACACTTGGAGATGGTGGGGCGAAAAATATGGCTATTTCGATTCCGAAGAAGATGCCCAATCATTTTACGACGAAATTGCATATATGCTTTTGAACCAATCTGCAGCTCCCAATTCACCTCAATGGTTCAATACAGGATTGTCGACAGTATATGGTATAAAAGGAAACAAACAGGGACATTACTTTGTGGACCCTGATAACGAAGAATTAAAAAAGTCTGAAGATGCTTACTCCCGTCCTCAACCACATGCTTGCTTCATAAATTCTGTTAGCGATGATTTGTTGAACCCAGGGGGTATTTTCGACTTGGTAACACGCGAAGCAAGAGTATTTAAATTCGGAAGTGGTTCGGGTACTAACTTCTCGCCACTCCGAGCCGAAGGAGAAAAATTGTCCGGTGGAGGAGTATCCTCGGGATTAATGAGTTTTCTGAAAATATTCGACCGCGCGGCAGGTGCAATCAAATCTGGAGGAACAACCCGCAGAGCTGCCAAGATGGTGATACTTGATGCAGACCATCCCGACGTGGAAAAGTTTATAGAATGGAAAGCAAAAGAAGAACATAAAGTAGCGGCATTAGTTGCTGGCTCGAAAATTATAAATAAGTTTCTCAATGCTATTATCGACGAAGCCAGTGCCGGAGGAACCAATACAAAGAATAATCCCCGATTGGCAAAATTAATTCAGAAAGCTCTCAATCGAGGTATTCCACTGAGTTATATAAACCGCTATCTTGATTTAGTGGATCAAGGTGTAAAGAACATAGAATTCCCGGTATTCGATACTCACTACGAAGGCGAAGCTTACTTAACGGTAAGTGGTCAGAACTCGAATAATTCGGTTCGTGTAACTAATGAGTTTATGCGTGCTGTCGAAAATCAAGAAATTTGGGAATTGCGAAATCGTACTGATAATAGAGTGAAAAAGACTGTAAATGCACCAGAGTTATGGCAAAAGATAAATATAAGTGCATGGCAAAGTGCCGACCCAGGATTGCAATTCGATACAACTGTAAACGAATGGCACACTTGCCCTAGGTCCGGAAGAATTAATGCATCAAATCCATGCAGTGAATATATGTTCCTCGACGATACTGCATGCAATTTAGCAAGTTTGAATTTAATGAAATTCTTTGATGAAGAAAATCAAGTTTTTCTTGTGGACGATTATTTGCATGCCATCAGATTATGGACTATGGTGTTGGAAATCTCTGTGCTTATGGCACATTATCCTTCGCCTGAAACAGCATACAAGAGCTATCAGTTCAGGACGTTAGGATTAGGTTATGCCAACATTGGTACCTTGTTGATGGTAAATGGAATTCCTTACGATTCGCCAGAAGCATTAGCCTGGACTGGCTCGATTACTGCGATGATGACGGGGCAAGCCTATGCAACATCGGCAGAAATGGCTAAGGAATTGGGGGCGTTCTCCGAATACGATAAAAATCGGGATGATATGTTGCGAGTGATTCGCAACCATAGGCGTGCAGCATACAGTGCCCCTCCAAGCGAGTTCGAAAAACTTTCGATTCGTCCAATGGGTATTAATCCAAAATATTGCCCAGAGTATTTGTTGGAAACAGCAAGAGAAGTATGGGACAATGCTCTGGCTTTGGGCGAAAAGTTTGGTTTTCGCAATGCCCAAGTTACTGTTCTTGCTCCAACGGGTACTATTGGACTGATTATGGATTGCGATACAACAGGTATTGAGCCAGATTTTGCTATTGTTAAATTCAAGAAACTTGCCGGTGGAGGTTATTTTAAAATTGTTAACCAATCCGTAAGGAAAGCCCTAAGAAAATTAGGTTACTCCGAAAAACAAATCACAGAAATTGAGAACTACGCCAAAGGAAGCGGAACTTTGGTTGGTAGCCCACATATTAACAAATCATCCCTAAAAGAAAAAGGTTTTACCGACGAAAAAATTGAGGTTATCGAAAAGCAGCTTCCAAATGTATTCAATATTCGTTTTGCATTTAATAAATGGGTGCTTGGAGAGGAATTCCTAAGATCCATCGGATTGACTGAAAATCAATTAAATTCGGATATACTTTCGTCGCTTGGGTTTACAGATACACAAATTGAAGAAGCAAATGATTATATTTGCGGCACAATGATGATCGAAAAAGCACCGAATTTGCAAGAAGAACATTTGCCAATTTTCGATACAGCCTCTAAATGTGGTAAACACGGCACAAGATATATCCCATACCTAGCACATGTTAAAATCATGGCAGCTGCTCAGCCATTCATATCCGGAGCAATATCCAAAACTGTTAATATGCCTGCCGAAGCCACAGTTTCGGAAATAGGCGAGGTTTATATGTTTGCATGGAAATCGATGCTCAAAGCTATTGCTCTATATCGCGATGGTTCAAAACTATCACAACCATTAAACACAAGAGTGGACTTCAATTTTTCGGATGCAGTTACACTTAGCGACGATAAATTTGACGAGAAAAAAGTTACAGAAGTTGTTACTAATAAACCAGATTTCCGTTCTCCGGTACGACAGAAACTTCCACCAAAGCGACACGGAAGTGTGAGAGAATCCAATATTGGCCACCACAAAGTATATCTAAGGACTGGTGAATACGAGGATGGAACTCTTGGTGAAATCTTTATTGATATGTATAAGGAAGGCGCTGCTTTCCGTGGTTTGTTGAACAGCTTCGCAATACTTGTATCCAAAGCACTTCAATATGGAATTCCACTTGATGAATTGGTGGATACTTTTACATTTACCCGTTTTGAACCAGCAGGAGTAGTTACAGGTCACGAAAGGATAAAGAGTACGACTTCGGTACTGGATTTGATATTCCGTTCACTAGCCATTGATTATTTGCATAGATACGACCTCGCTCATGTTAACCCAGAGCCAAAAACCGAGCAGCTCGAGATTCCATTCGAACAACCAAAAGCAGAAAGCAAAGAAATGTACAGCGATCCATACCCCGAAAATGGGACTACACTGATTTCATCAGAAAAGTATATTACTCCCGACACCGAAACAAGTAACAATACAACTCAGACGAAAACCGATGCAAAAAAACCCGAGATATCCTATACTGATGCTATTATGATGGGTTATACTGGAGAACAATGCGAAAAGTGTGGCTCGATGCGAGTACGGAAAAATGGTACTTGTAGTGTTTGCGAAGAGTGTGGCCATACAACAGGATGCTCTTAAAAAAATAAAAAGAGTAAATTAAGAGCATTAATTTCGGAATAAAACTTGATTTTTTGTTTCTCCAAAGTGAGAAATTTGTTGTTTTTATATTATAGTTTTAAATATTCACCTTCTATCTGAAAGATAGTTGACTGATATCTCCTTTCTTGATTTTCTTCCTTTAAGATATATTAATTACAATAAATTATGTAAATTTATGTTAATAATAATAACAAATATTTGAGCATATTATGCCAACAAAAAGATCAACAGAGAAATTGGACTTCGAAAAAGTCTGGTTAATATTTCAGGAAACGGATAAAAAGTTTCAGGAAACAAGCAAAAGATTTTTAGAAACCGACAAGAAATTTCAGCATACAGATAAGAAATTACGAAAATTGGAAGATATATTTACGTCGCAGTGGGGAAAGTTGATGGAAAAATTGGTGGAAGGCGATTTAATAAAGTTATTGAACGAGCGAGGCATAAAAGTAAATTACACACATTCGCGGACAAAAGGAATATTCAATGGCAAGAAATTCGAATTCGATATAATAGCTGAGAATGGTGAGGAAATAGTAGTAGTAGAGGTAAAGACAACACTGCGTTCAAGTGATGTGAAAGAATTTACGAATAAATTAAAAATATTTAAAGAGATATTGCCAAAGTATGCGAACAACAAAGTGATAGGTGGAATGGCATTTTTAGATTCTGCGAGTAATTCGGAGATAATGGCGGAGAATCAGGGATTATTAGTAATCAAAGCAACAGGGAGCAGTGCGAGCATCACCAATTCACCCGACTTTATGCCAAAGATATGGTAAAAAATACCGAGCATATCAATTATTAACCAGCGAAAAACTTGTAACACCTTAAATTTATAATTTTTATTCATAATTTTGTATTTTTAAATTAATTTTATTATCAAAATGGCAATTAGAATTTTTGTCACAGGTGGGACATTCGATAAGGAATATAACGAGTTGAATGGGACTTTGTTCTTTAAGGATACCCATATAAACGAGATGTTGAAACTTGGCAGGTCGAAAGTGCAGATTGAAGTTCGCATTTTAATGATGATGGATAGTATTTATATGACTGAACAGGACCGAGAATTAATTGCGGTAAACTGCCTTAAAGATGAATTCGACAAAATTATTATTACCCATGGAACCGATACAATGGTCGAAACTGCCAAAGTTATTGCCAGTAGTGTTAAGGATAAAACTATTGTTCTGACGGGTGCGATGATCCCTTATAAATTTGGTAGTTCTGATGGACTTTTTAATTTAGGTGCGGCAATTGCTTTTGTACAAACTCTTCCAAAAGGAGTTTATATAGCAATGAATGGGAAATACTTTAACTGGGATAATTGCCGTAAAAATACTCAAATCGGTGAATTCGAGGAAATTAATTCTTGATTATTATTATGTAAAGAAGTCTATCCATTTTTTTTAAAACAAGATATTGATAAAAGTGTGAAGTTTTTGTATAATCCAAAAGCAAAGTTAAAAATTAAACTTCTAAATATTTGATATTATTTACTTGGTTAAAATTTAAGCGAAATCCATAATATTAAGCTGTAATAAATACCAAAAATAATTAAAAATAAAAACGAAGCATTAGAGACGTTCATTAAACTAAATACAATTGATAAAACGTTGAGAACAAGAATTAATGTGCTTAAATTTCTGAATAGGTGCAGGTTACTTAGCTTATTAAATAATATTATGTCTCGGCTGAAAAACTTAAATCTGGTTGGATCTGGCCAAGAAATTCTAACTACGATAAACCAGATTAAATTAATTGTTAAGAAATACCACTCGGGACTAATTCCTAAATCATAATAAAGATATGGTCTGGAAAATATTATCAAATAAAATATAGCAATTATAAAATTAGTAAAACTGATTTTTGAAATAATTGAACTTTTTTTGAAAGTAATCATAAAAAATTATAAAAATAATTAAAATAACCGATAAACTTATTCTTTCTAAAATGAAATTCTTAAAAAAAATGATAGCTTTAATATTAATTAATTTCTTAATTTATACGGAAATTATATTTACAAAATTAATTATTATTCAATTATTATTACAGTGTGTAATTCTTTACACACTTATTCTTTTATAGTATAGCTTACAATTAGACTTGAAAGTTAAAATAATTAGATTCTGCATTTAAGGTGAAGAGAATATTTACTTATAGAATCGAGTTAAATTATCTAATCTGTTTCTAAAACATGAGGACAATGGTCCGAGCCATATTGTGCATCAATATGATTGGATCTTTTTATTCTATCTTTTAAATCCACAGTTGTCCAAAAATAATCAATTCGCCAGCCAACATTTCGCTCCCTTGCTCGGGTTACTAGGTCCCACCAAGTGTAATGACCACCTTCGGTAGTGAACAAACGGAAAGTGTCCAACCAGCCATTTTCGACCATCCAATCTAATTTTTCTCTTTCTTCGGGTAAAAATCCGGATGTCTTTTGATTTTCTTTTGGACGAGCTAAATCAATTTCGTGATGTGCTGTATTGTAATCCCCTGTCATTATAATTTTTTTTCCTTTGTCACGTAATCGGTTTGTATAATCAAAAATTGCGTCGTAAAACTCTAATTTGTAATCCACGCGGGTTCTGCCACTTGTTCCATTGGGAAAATATATGTTTAGAAGCACAAAGTCGTCGAACTCTGTTTGCATTATCCTGCCTTCAATGTCGAATTTTTCAATTCCTATTTCGGTAACTACATTTTTTGGTTCAATTTTAGAAAAGGTTACAACACCACTATAACCTTTCTTGGCTTTGCTCCAATTGTAATATGAAAAATATCCAGGTGGCGCTATTAAATCGGGAGAAATTTGGGAGGGTTCGCTTTTGGTTTCCTGTAGGCAAATTATATCGGGGTTTTCTCTTTGAATAAAGTCGAATAGGATGTTTTGTGGTAAGTCCAAATTTGCTTTTCTCTTACTCTGTCCGGTTATTGAACGGTAGCCGTTTATGTTCCATGTGATTATTTTCATAATTCCTCAATTAAATTACACTCCACGTGTGTCGGGGTGCCAAATAAATTTGTGCATTTGTAATTGCATTCTGTAATTTTTTCTTGTTGATAAAATCCAATTTGCTAAATCCACGGGCTGGCACTTTCCAAATACGGGCGAGAAAAGTATTGTATCAACAATTTCTTCAAGTTTGTATTTGGTGACTATTTCCAGTGCATAATCGAAATCGGATTTATCGATAACAACGAATTTTATTTCATCATTGTTTGTTAGAAATTTTAAGTTATTGAAATTATTGAATTTTTGCATCTTCGAACCTGGACATTTTATGTCCATAATTTTGATAACCCTATGGTCGATATCCGAAAATGAATGATATCCGTTTGTTTCGATTGCTACGATTTTTCCCATATTTGCAAAGTAGTTAATTAAATCGACAACTGCTGTTTGTTGCAGAGGTTCGCCACCTGTGAATTCAATAAAATTGCAATTATATTGCTCAACTGCCGAAATTATTTCGGCAAAAGTCATGGGCTTTTCCTCTTGGTTAATTTCCAATGCATAAGGAGTGTCGCACCAACTGCAACGCAAATTACATCCTTGCAAACGAATAAAAACGCAAGGTAAGCCTGCACGGGTTCCCTCTCCCTGAATTGAGTAGAAAATCTCGGAAATGTTGAGTTTAGTATTTAAATCCATTTAGTAAATGACGATTGAAGTTCAAAAATTGTAAAATGTAAACGGATTTAGCAAATAACAAACTGAAATTACTTAAAACAGACTACTAACTTTCGAAAATATATATTAAAAGTGTAACGATTTATATCTTTTTGCCAATATAAAAAACATAGCCATAATAATCTTTGTATTTGGCATAAAGTTCGGCTTCTCGCTTTTCGTTTGCAATTAAGTCCTCAACAGTTTTATTTCCTTTGTGCATTGCCAAAAACTCCTTTTGTCTGTTTTCCTGAGGAATATAAAAGTTACCTGTCCAACAATTTTCTGGAAGGATAAATGTTGCAACAGGAATGTAACCTGCTTCTTGCATCTGGCGTACTTTGTTTGGGATTGTATCAATTTCTGTATAAGCATCTTTCCAAAAAGTATCAATTTCCACAGGTCTGATTTCTGTAAACCATGATGCCTCGGTAACGGCAAGATATCCGCCCTTTTTAATGTACTTCTTCCATTCATTAATGCCACGAATGAAACCAATATTATAAATTGCCCCTTCCGACCAGATTAGATCATATTCTTCGTCGTGGAATGGTAGATTGTCCATCGAACCAACCATACCTTGCATCCTATCTTGCAGATGATTTTTGGCAACGTTGCTGTTGAACTTCTCTATAAAAGCAGGGAAAAGATCGATGCCAGTAACTGTTGATTCAGTGTTTTGAGCAATTACTATCGTTTGGCCTCCGGTGCCACAACCAATATCTGCTATCTTCGAATTTCGGGAAAGATTATCTATAAAGCTTAATGCTTTGATAGTAACATCGTTGCTACCAGGTCCTTGCCTTTCTAAGCCAAGAAAATATTCACAAATTAAATTTATATCAAATTCATGAATGGATTTTGTTTCTTGTTCCATATTATTATTTCCAAATATTAAATTAATTTACTTGTATCAAATTATTTTTGCTGCTATTGCTTCCAGTTCAATTTTGCAACCAAAGTGCAACGAAGGAACCGGAACAATGCATCTTGCGGGACGATACTCTCCAAAGTAATTGGCGTAAACTTCATTTACGTCGTCCCAGTAATCAGCATTTGTTATGTAAATGCGTACTTGTAGGACGTTATATTTCGAGGACCCCGCCTCAATTAAAATTTTATCAAGTTTATTCAAAACTGCTTCAGTTCGCGTTTTAATTTCGTTTGGAATTTCCATTGATGTTGGATTTATAGGCAATTGGCCAGATATGTAAATAACTCCGTTATGCCCAATATATGGTGAATAATGTCCTGCCATTTTATTCCTCTATTCTTCGTAATTCAATGATTTCAATTAACTTACCCCACATGTGTACAGATGCCAAATCTGTTCGTTCTTTGTAGGTTAGCTTTACTTTCAAACCATTTTGTTTATATTCATCTTTTAAGTTTATGGGATCTAAGTGCTTTCCATCTTCAGTAACAATACCATAAAATCCACCTTCTAGTGAAATATAATTAATTGTTGCAGTGGTTTCTATTTTTGCATCAACAGGATACTGATTTTTGCAACTTGAAAGAAACAGGATAGATAACAAGATTATTAATATATTTCTAGTCATATGTTATTTTTTTATTATCACAAAAATGAATTGACTTAACTCATTATAAATTAATTCCTAAATGAATCGATCATTTGTTTAATGCCCAATTCGTAAGGAGTTACTACGAAATCGGGGAATCTGTTTCGAAACTTATCCCAGGACATCACATATTCATTATCGAATTGATACATCATTTCGTTCAGTTCTTTTAGCATAGGGACAAAGATTGATAGTAATTTTCGCATCAAAGATGGCATGTAGCTTACTTTATAATTCGTACCTAAGTGCTTGTTGAAAATTTCGGCAACTTTGTAAATCGTGATTGGTCTGCCAACAGGCAAATGCCAAACCTGACCACCAGTATCTTCATTTTCTGCAAGCATTATCATTGCTTTGGCAATATCGTGTGTGTAAGAATAAGTATGTGGGACATTTGGATTAAGAAGTGATTGCGGGGCTTTGCCTTTAAGCATATTCTCTAAAAAAGAGAAGTAGAATTGATTAAGCTTTGAATTTGGTCCATAAAAATCAGCTGAGCGGGCAATTAAACCATTGACCCTACCCTTTTCGAACGCGTTCAGCAACATATCTGCAACCCGCTTACGTACTGTCCCTTTTCGTGAAACTGGCAGTTGTGAATGATTTTCATCAAAAGGTACTTTAAGTGGAGCTGGACCATACATATAGACATTATCGAGAAAAATTAATTTTGTATTTGCTTTGGTACATGCATCAATTGTATTTTCCATAATTCTTTCCCATTGTTCGCTCCAAGCTTTATAACTATACTGTATTCCGATGCTCAAGAACACGAACGAAGATCCTTCGATAGCCAATGCTGATTTTTCTTTGTTTAATATATCTGCGTTTATTATGTCGAAATTAGCTTGATGCTCTATACTACGCTGAACGCCACGAACTTGTTTGCCCGAATTGATTAATTGATTAATAACTGACCTTCCGACAGGTCCGTTTGAACCTAAAACAGTATAAAGATTATTATTCATAAAAAAATTAGAAAATTATTAGTAACAATTACGAAAAAATGTAATAAAAAGTTTTTGTATTGATTTTTATAATTTTAAAAATTCAACTCTTCTGTTCAATGCTTTGTTTGCAGGTGAATCGTTGGGAGCAATTGGCTTTTTTTCGCCCGAGCCATCAAACTCTATTCGAGATGCATCAATGCCAAAGTCACTAACGAGTGAGTTTTTAACATTCTCTGCTCTTCGTTTTGATAAATTCAAATTTAAGGCATCGTCGCCATCACTATCGGTATGACCAACTATTTTGATTTTTAAAGTAGGATTTTCTTTCAAAATATCTGCAATTCCTTTTATCGTAGTATAGGATTCTGGCTTTACTATATCTTTATTAACATCGAAATATATTCCATAGCTAACTAATTTGCCTTCTGTCAACAACTTGCTCCTTAAGTCTGGAGAACCAACTGCAATTCGGATGTTGGATACTAAAAATGCACCATCTTCAAATCTGATTCTGTCCATTTTAACAGCTTCGGCTGGAAACGCTTTTGGTAAATCGAAAAGTTTGGTTTCATTCATGTATAATCTTACTCTTGACCTTTGAACCCAAACAGAAATCCTATATTTTTTATTTAAAATCTGGTAAGTTGATTTGTCATCTTTGTGGCCAGTTAAACCCATTTCGTCGTAATCAGGATTGTTAATATATGTTCTGTAGTTTGATCTTCCAAAGTATTCAACTGTATAGTAAAATCCAGCTTTGCCTGGAACTGCACCATGATCAAAAGCCTTCGCATTTACACTTTGCATAATCCTAAATCCGTATCCTTCCATTTCGTTTTTTTCATTTACATAGGGGATAATATCAAATTCAATAGTATAGTTATCAGGAAGATTCAATAATTTATCTGTCCAGACAGCTTGATTCCCAACAAATTTTAGCCAATTTCCTGGAAACATATCATTCGTTACTACTTCGGCAGAACCATTAGTGTTCCATAAAGCAGGAAAATCACCAATAGCATCCTGAGAGAAATCTTCGTAAAATATTATTTTTTCGCCAGGTACAAAGTCGAATTTGGAATAACTTTGCAAATTAGCTTGCTTAGGAGCTTCTTGTTCTTTCGTTTCTTCTTTCTTTTCTTCGTTTTTGGATTTTTCTTTATCTTTGTTTTCTTCCTCTCCTTCTTCTGTTTTTTCTAATTCTTTCTCAATTTCTTTTTCAACTTTTTTCTTGAGAAACTCAAATTGAGAATGAGAATAATTAAGGAGTAAAGCAAAAACCAGAATAACAAATAAGATTTTTTTCATATTACATCAAATATTTATTGCAAATTACCAAATTTCTGATACCATTGTTCTTTAATAATAGAATATTTTATTAGAAAATGAAGAATTTTTAATAAAGTACAATATCTTGACAAAATTTATACAAAATTCTGACACAATTGTAGATTAAAATGTTTATTTTTGCGAAAAAAGGAAAACAATAATATGAATACTCAAGAAATAGTCGAATTAGCTCTTTATGTACCGGTAGCTTTTAGTGCAATCTTATTGATTTTTATTGCTGGTGTTTTGCAAAATGTAATGAACCACCTAACAGAGGTGGAATTTAAACACTTCTTGGAATTACTGTATAGATTTGCAACCAGATCTCCATTTATGCTCATTGTATCTTCAATTACATTTGTTGGAGTGATACCGTATTACATTATCTATGGCTTTGGAAATATTTGGTTTACAATTGGCTTTGCATTGTGGGTGATTACATCGATTGTCTCGAAAGTGATAAACTTGCCAATATATTCGAAAGTGGGGAAAACAAGTGAAAAAGAAGTAAAACAACTTCATATTTTAAGGGTAGAATTAAGTCGTGGGAACAAAATTAGAGCTGCTTTAAATCTAATTACGGCTTTGATTATGCCTTTAGGATTTTTCTTGTAAATAATAGCAAGTTAATACATTTAAGAAATTGTATAAACTAACTATTTATTCTAAAATTTGTTTTTGTTATTAAGTAAAATATTGTTATTTTACACATACATATTTATACAGTAATTAAAAAAAAAGATTGAGTTATGAATGGCATTCATCAAAACGAACTTGACATTTTAAATAAATTGATTAATTACCAGATTTCGAGCAACTCAATTCCAGTTGATGAAAATCTCAGCCAATATATTTATAACTCAATTAAAGATATTGGAATTGTCGAAAAATGCCGCATTTCATTAAAGAATGCAAAAAAACCAATTGGAGACATTGTTGTCCCAGAATGTGAAACATGCGAGTATTTCGAAACATTTATCCCAAATTGCACAAAAGTAAATCTACCTAATACAAAAGTAATTTCTGTTAGTACCAATAATGCTAATTATGGGTTATTGCACTAAAGTTAATTGAAAGTTGCTCGGAAAATATAATTCAAGCTTTCCAAAATTTTGCAACTCTTATTGCAATTAACATCGAGAATGCACTGCACAAACAACAAATCGAGAATCAGTATAATGAGCTATTAAATTACAAGAAACAATTAGAGAAAGTCGTACAAGAAAGAACTGAAGAATTGGCTACAAGGAATACTGAATTAGTAAGACTTTATGAAATATATAAAAATAATGAATTGCGATTATCAAGCATTTTTAGGGCAGCACCTACATGTATCGGTGTTGTGAAGAATAGAATATTGCTCGATGTGAACAATTATATGTGTGAATTGCTAGGCTATAAAAAGGAGGATTTGGTAGGACAAAATTCTATAATGCTCTATCCTAATGAAGAAGAATTCCTTAATGTTGGAGAAGAAAAATACAGGCAGATACTCAATTATGGCAAAGGAACTGTGGAAACTAAATGGGTTAAGAAATCTGGCGAGATTATTGACATAATATTATCTTCTACACCAATCGATTTAAACAACATATCCGAAGGAACAACATTTACTGCCGTTGACGTTACTCCTTTAAAACGAGCTATCAACCAATCCAATAATGCATTACGAAAAGCAGCCGAAGAACAGGAAAAATTTAAAAATGTTTTCGATTACTCAGCGTTTCCTATTGCAATTGCCGACAACAATGGTAAAATGTTAGCGTATAATCGTAATTTTGTCGATACTTTTGGTTACACAATTGACGATATTCCTGATATTAAAACATGGTTCGAAACAGTTTATGATGATTTGAATTATAAGGAATATGTAGAAAAAGAGTGGGCAGAACTTACTGCAACAGCAATTCGAAAAAGCGAACCAACAAGTTTAAGATCGTTTAATATTAAATGTAAAGATGGTTCAGTAAAAGTTGTCGAAGTAACCTCATTCTTTTTAAGTGATATTAATTTTGCCATGTTCCACGAGATAACAGAAGATATAAGAAATGCCGAAGTAATAAAAAATACAATTGTAGAATTAGAGGAAAGTAAGTCCAATTTGCAGGCACTTATCGAAAATACTACAGAAAGTATCTGGGCAATAGATAAAAACTATAATTTAATGTACGTTAATGAAGTTTTTCGAAACGATTTTGAACAAGCTTTTGGAATTAAGTTAGAAGTAGGCAAAAAATTTATTGATTTAATGCAAGGAGAGATGAAAGATTTATGGCTTGGGTATTATAGCAGAGCTTTTAATGGCGAGCGATTTATCATCGACGACAAAATTCAAACCCAAAACGGACCGCAATATATACAGGTTTCAGCCAATCCAGTTTACATGCATGACGAGATTATTGGGGTTAGCTTCTTTGGAAAAAATATAACTGAAAAGAAACTTAAAGAGATTGAAATTATTGAAGCAAAGCAAAAAGCAGAAGAAAGTGAGTTGTTATTAAACGAAATGGGACATATTGCAAAAATAGGTGGATGGAAAATAGATTTATTAACGAACAAATTAACCTGGACAAAGCAAGTACATAATATACACGAAGTTCCTTACGACTACGAACCGAAGGTGGAAGAAGGTATAAACTTCTACTATGGTGAATCCAAATAAATAATTGCAAAATTGGTACAAGATGCAATCGAGAAAGGAGAGGTTTTCGATAAAGATTTGGAACTACTAACAGCAACAGGAAAAATAATAAATGTTCGAGCACAAGGGAAAGTGAAGTATAATGAAAAAGGCGATCCTGCATCAATATTTGGTGCTTTTCAGGATATAACAGAGAGAAAGAAAATCGAAAATGAATTGTTATTAGCAAAACAAAAAGCAGAAGAGCGAGAAAAACAATTTAAAAATATTTTCGAAAATGCCGCAGATGCAATTTTTATTGCTGATATAGATACCGGAGTTATACTCGAAATGAATAAGAAAGGTATTGAATTGATGAACACAACAAAAGAGAATATTGTTGGTTTGCATCAATCTCAACTTCACCCACCAGTAATAGAAGATTATAGTAAAGACACTTTTCGTCAACATAAATTAGAAGTTGAGAGAGAAATGAGTTCGTCAACAATCGAAAATGAATTATTGACTTACGATGGTTCCAAAATTCCTGTAGAAGTATTAGCATCTAAAATCGATTATCAGGGTAAGAATTGTATTATGGGTATTTTCTGCGATATCTCTGAAAGAAAAAAGGCACAAAAAGAAATATCATATAAGAATAAATACTTAAACTTATTGCTAAAAATTGCATCAGAACACATTAATGTTCCAATCAATAAAACCTTTGAATCAATTAATCGCTCTATGGAGGATATAGGACTTTTTGTCGGTGCCGATAGAGTTTATATATTTGATTATAATTGGGATAAAAACACATGCTCGAACACTTATGAATGGTGCCGTCCAGGTATATCTACTCAAATAGAAGAATTGCAAAATATTCCGAACGAATTACTCGATTGGTGGCCCAAAAAACACAAAAACAAAGAATTTATTTACATCGAATCCACCAATAATTTGCCTGAAAACGATGGTGTAAGGCAAGTAATCGAACCCCAAGGTATTAAAAGTTTGATTGCAATTCCATTAATTAATAATAATGATTGTGTAGGATTTGTGGGATTCGATTATGTTCACGATTATCATTCATATTCCGAACAAGAGAAGTATTTGCTTGAGTTTTTTGCACATATTTTAGTAAATATCCAAAGTAGAATTGACACTCATAAAAATTTATTGAAAGCAAAAGAAAAAGCAGAGGAAAGCGACAGACTTAAAACTGCATTTTTGCTGAATTTATCACACGAAATCCGTACACCAATGAATGGAATTCTTGGATTCTTAAATTTATTGGAAGAACCTAATCTAAGTAGGGAAGAAATTGAGCAATATGTACAAATTGTTAACCACGGTAGCGAAAGACTGATAACAACAATTAATGATATTGTCGAAATGTCGCGAATTCAAGCAGGCGAAGTTAAAGTATCAAAGGAAATGACCAACATACGCACAATCATTAAGTCGCATCATACATTATTTAAAGAACAGATCAGGGAATTAGCACTCGAATTTGTTTTAAATGAAAGTTTGCCAAACACCTTATCTTTGATCGAAACAGATGTCGTGAAATTGGATTCTATATTACTGCGACTTATCCAAGATGCTGTAAAATTTACAAAACAAGGTAGTGTGGAAATTGGCAATTACACCGAAAACAACGAAGTAGTCTTTTACGTAAAAGATACTGGAAAAGGTATCGCAAGAGAGCATTACGAAGATATCTTCAAACCATTCTATCAAGTAGATACAAATCTTTCGCGAGAACACGAAGGCTCAGGTTTGGGTTTGTCCATCGCAAAAGCCTACACTGAACTATTGGGTGGCAGGATTTGGTTGGAATCAGAGGTTGGAGTTGGCTCTAAGTTCTACTTTTCCATCCCAATCGAAAGTAGCAACAACTAATATTTTTTATAGAATTTGATAATTTCCATTTAAAAACATTTTCTATTCTTTTATAAAGATTTTTCCTGAAGTACCCGCTTTAATATAATACGCCCCATTTGGCAAATTCCCAATATCCAATTTTATTTCAGGTTGATGATTGATAGCATTACGAATTAATAATAATCCATTTAAATCGTAAATATCGATGTATTTATATGTAGTTTCGTCTTTACTATGAAAGAATAACACATCTCTGCACGGATTTGGGAAAATATCAAAAGGCTCGTTTTTAGTTACCAATTTATCTTCTGGAACCGAAGTAATGTTCAGGGTGCTAAATTTTAGCCGATATAATCCCTTTAATGTGCAAATATATAAATAATCTTTGTCCATCGATAAACAAAGCATTTCGTAATCACCCTTATATTCCTTAACTAACTCGTAAGTTAATCCCTTGTCTCTGGAAAGATATAGTCCAGTGCTGAAAACCGCAACAAAAACGTATTCATCAAATGCAAGCATATCATAGATTGCACCTTCTAATTTTCCTTTTACCCAGTTATTTCCATTATCCGAAGAGGTATATAACCCTTCAGATGTACCTAAGTATAGATTGTTCCCCTCTGATCTCAGTCTAATAGTATATTCATCGGGAATACCAGTAGCTTTTTTCCAATTGAAACCATTATCGTCCGAATAATATAATCCACCACCAAATGATGCAGCAAATAATCTCCCATTATTGTAATGTACTGCTGCTAAGTATTTAAATCCCAATCCAGAATTTCTCTGAGTCCAACTTTCGCCCCAATTTGTAGATATGTTCACACCGCCTCCGTTGGTTGCCGCAACCAATGTATCGTCTATCCATGTGAGCCGTGTAGTTCTTTTACTTGAAATTTCAATGTTCGCACTTTTCCAGGTAGCTCCATAGTCTGTTGATTTATAAATGCCACCGTAAAGGGAAGCGGCAAATATTTTCTGTTGTTTTTCAGTCATATCGAAAATAAAATCACCTGGATTTAAAAATCCAGTGCTTGCAAATTTGTTTCCTTTGTTACTCGAAAAGAAAATACCATCTTTTTCGGTACCAACGAACATATCCTTGCCAGTATTCAATATTTTGCGAACAGCTATTACGTCCTGACCTATCTTAAATGTTTTTTCTTCCCATATATTTCCTAAATTTTTAGTCCACAATAATCCATCCTCTTCAGTGCCTACGGCAATTACCTTGGAATTTATGTCGAAGGAGGAAATTGAAATTTCTTTATCAAAATTATTTATATTGCTCCAAGAGCCACCATTATTTAGAGACATATAAAGACCATTGTTTTTTGTTGCAACCCATAATGCTTGTCCCAGCATTTTAATCGATACTATTATGTTTGGAGTCGGGAAATTGATTCTTTCCCAATTCTCTCCAAGATCGTTGGAGCGATACAATTTATTAGCACCAATTACAACATAAATACTTTGGTTATTATGCGTCAATAAATTTATAATAGTGTTATCCAGACCTTTATTTTTGGGCTTCCATTCCGATGTGGAGTCAAATGGAGAAATAAAAAATCCACCACTATGGGTTGTTGCAAGCAGAATAGAATCCTGATATATCGAAACATTTGTAACATCGGGATAACCAAGATTTTTGTTTTTATAGAGAAAAGAGTATTTTTGAATATCTGCATATATTACTCCTGTTCCATACAGTCCAATTACCAATTTAGAATTGTCTGCGGCAAATGAACGAATAATATTCGATGGTAAGGGAGCTAATTCTTGGTGGTTTTTTTTATCTTTGTTATAGAGCAAAACTGCATTAGATTTTGGTAAAAAATAATAGGAATCATTTTTTGAAATAGTATAACTATCGAAGGGCGCAGAAATTTTAGTCTCAGTATTAGCTTGAAAATCGTAAACATAAAAACCAGAATTGTATGCACCGACAAATATTTTTTCTTCATCCAAACAAATTGATGAAATTTTGGCAGTTCCTCTCAAATTTAAAGTTTCTGTTTGTGCCAAAGTGCTTACTACAAGCGTGATTACAGCCATAAATACTAAAATTGATTTTTTCATTTATCACCATTCAAAAAGTTTTTTCATTTTTGTATTTTCATTATACTTATATAATCCACAAAGTGTGCTTTTTGTTTCATTTGATATGAAAATTTTTTATTTTAGCATTTTTATTGATGTTAATTTAAACAATTTTCCACACAAGTAAATAAAAACATACAATTTCATAATTTGCATTTTTTATTTTCTCAAAAATTAAAAAATGAAACAATCAAAAACGCTAACCCGCTATATTTTTATTACAGGTGGGGTGCTATCTTCATTAGGGAAAGGTATAGCATCGGCCTCAATCGGATTATTATTAAAACAAAGTGGTTTCTCGGTAACAATTATGAAATTTGACCCATATATAAATGTAGATCCGGGGACAATGAATCCATTCCAACACGGCGAAGTATACGTAACCGATGATGGCGCAGAAACCGATCTTGATTTGGGACACTACGAGAGATATTTAGGTGAATCGCTGTCGAAAAAAAATAATCACACCACCGGTCAAGTATATTACGAAGTTATCGAGAAAGAGCGACGTGGCGAATATTTGGGTAAAACTGTACAGGTGATTCCACACATCACCGATGCAATTAAATTAAGGATGAAATCATTCGATGGGAAAAAAGATTTTGTGATAATCGAAATTGGCGGAACAGTTGGCGACATCGAATCGTTGCCATTTTTGGAATCTCAAAGACAAATGTATTTGGAGTTAGGCCGACGAAGAGTATTGAATGTTCATTTAACTTATGTACCTTATATAAAATCGTCTGGCGAAGTTAAAACCAAGCCATCTCAGCACTCCGTAAAAACATTGATGGAATATGGTATTCGACCCGAAATACTACTATGCCGAAGCGAGAACAAACTGACAAAAGAAATTAAATCCAAAATTGCACTTTTCTGCAGTGTGGAAGAAAATTCTGTTATTGATGTACCCGACGCAACCCACACGATTTACGAAGTACCACTTACATTCAAGCAACAAGGGCTTCATAATATTCTACTCGAAAAATTAGTGATGGACCCAGTTGAACCAAATTTGGATGAATTCAAAAAGTTTGTCGATAAAATAAAGCGTCCCACCAACGAAGTAACTGTTGGTTTGGTTGGGAAATACACACAATATCGAGATTCCTACAAAAGTATAATCGAAGCGTTTATCCACGCTGGTTCGATTAACAATACTCGTGTTAATATAGAAATGATAAACAGCGAGGAAATCGAAGAATCCGGAGCAGAGGCAAAAATCTGCCATTTAGATGGCATTCTGGTAGGTCCAGGATTTGGTCGTCGAGGAATTGAAGGAAAGATTAGTGCCATCAAATATGCACGCGAGAACAATATGCCGTTTTTTGGAATCTGCCTTGGTCTTCAGTGTGCTGTAATAGAATTTGCTCGAAATATTTGCGGTTTGCAAAAAGCCCATTCAGCAGAATTCGAGAAAACCAGTCAAAATGTAATAGATTTGATGGAATCCCAAAAATCAGTTAAAAACAAAGGTGGCACGATGCGGTTGGGTGCCTATCCAGCAATTATTGCCGAAAATACATTAGCATACAAAGCCTACCAAAGCAATGAAATTTCGGAACGACACCGACATCGTTACGAAGTAAATAATGATTTCCGACAGATACTGATTGAGAATGGATTGGTGTGCAGTGGCACATCGCCAGATGGTGAATTGGTAGAAATAATTGAGTATCCTAAGCATCCATTTTTCGTGGGAGTTCAGTTCCACCCAGAATTAAAATCAAGAGTAATTTCCGGACATCCGTTATTTATTAGCTTTATTAGAACTGCATTAAAAGAACGGAAACGAAAAGATAAATAGAATAATTAATGCTTAAAACAAAAAAAACGGCTGTCTCACAAGTGTGGGCAGCCTCATTTATTTGATAATTCGCCAACCCTTTGTCATTCGTTGTCGCAAGAGGGAGATGTTTCCATTTCTGCAGCGGATGTACTTGGTCGTTCGTTTCCATTGTGGTCGGGCTTTGCCTCTGTTGGCGATATGGAATTGGACGTAACCTCGCTGCCAACAGGCTCTTACACATTGCTCATAAACTATAGAACAAAAGTGGAAACAGTGAGGATGATTAGGGAATAGAAAAATAAAAAAATGCCACACTTTTAGGATGTGGCATTTTTTTAAGATATAGCTTGGGTATTAGAACTTCAACTTATAATTTGTTAAAGCCTTCATATATTGAGCACGTTCATAAGCACTTAAGTTTTTCAAATTCTTTTGGCTTAATACTCCAATCATTTCTTCGACTGATTCGTAACCTTTTTGCTCCATAAATGCAATCAATTCCTTGTTCAATACCAATGGATAATCCAAACCATTACGGGCGATGGTAGCAAACAGTTGAACAGCATTAGCTCCAACCAAAAGCATTTTAATCACATCTGCGGAGGTTAAAATCCCACCAGTAGCAGCCAAATCTGCCTTGATTTTACCCTTTAGGATTGCTATCCAACGGAGTGACAATAAATTATGGGATGATGCACTAAGAGTAACTTTAGGCTCTACTTCGTAAGTTTCCAAATTTACATCTGGCTGATAGAACTTATTGAAAATCACCAAAGCGTCCGCACCGGCTTCGTCGAATCGTTTTGCAATATTGGACATATTAGTGAAAAATGGACTTAACTTAACGGCAACTGGGATTTTTAGATTCTTTTTAACTTCTTCCAAAATTTTAATGTAAGTATCTTCAATTTGTAAGGAAGTTAAATTGCTATCGGTTGGGATATTGTAGATATTCAACTCGATTGCATCGGCACCTGCATTCTGCATTTCCAAAGCATATTGAGTCCAACCGCCAATAGTAGTACCATTCAAGCTGGCAATAACCGGGCATTG
>CAYOPF010000001.1:44310-63701 GCA_964405755.1 uncultured Chloroherpeton sp. | reverse complement strand
TAGCACTTTTTACCTTGCGGATATGGTCTAAATATTCGTGAGGTCCCAAGCGGAATTCATCATAATTAGGAAAATATGATGTTGCTTCGGCAAAGCTTTCGGCACCATGGGTAAGGTGATATTCCAATTCAAATTGTTCGTCGATTAATTGTTCTTCGAACAAAGAATGGAGCACAACTGCACCAATACCATTGCCATCTAATCTTTTTAAACTTTCGATTTCAGTACTGATGGGCGATGCCGAAAGTACGAATGGAGTGCGAAGTTTTAGTCCTAAATATTTTGTTTCTAAATTCATATATTTTTCTCCTGTCTAATTATTCAATAGTTCTGGTTGCAAGGAATGAATAGTATTTATATCGTTCGTCGACGAACTTTTGTGCTTGTTCATATAATTCCTTGTATGCAACAGGGTTGATTTTGCTGAGCATTTTGTAGCGAATTTCCATATCCATATATTGTGCAACTGGAATTTTTGGTTGTTTACTATCCAAAGTAAATGGATTTTTGTGTTCCAAAGCAGATTCTGGATTGTAACGATACAGTAGCCATTGACCGGAATCAACTATAGCTTTTTGGTTTTTAAGTGGTGCCGACATATCGATACCGTGAGCGATACAGTGGCTGTACGCAATAATGATTGAAGGTCCATCATAAGCTTCTGCCTCGACAAATGCTCTCAATGTGTGGACGTCGTTGGAACCAAATGCAACCGATGCAACATAAACATTTCCATAGTTCATTGCCATTAAACCTAAGTCTTTTTTGTTTGTTGGTTTGCCACCAGCAGCAAATTTAGCAATAGATCCAATTGGAGATGCTTTGGACATCTGTCCACCAGTATTGGAATACACTTCTGTATCCAAAACCAAAATATTAACGTTCTTACCCGAAGCCAGGACGTGATCCAAACCACCATAACCAATATCATAAGCCCAGCCATCACCACCAATTATCCAAATTGATTTTTTAACCAAATAGTCAGCAGTAGTGAGTAGTCTCTTTGCTTCTGGAGTATTTATATTCTGAATCTTTTCCTTAACTATTTTTACTCTGTCGCGTTGAGCATTAATTTCGTTTTCGGTTTTTTGTTTTGCATTGATTATTTCGTTGATTAAATCATTACCCAATTCATTGCTGAATAAAGGCAATAAATTAGCTGCAATTTCGAATTGCTTATCCACAGCCAAACGCATTCCTAAACCAAATTCTGCATTATCCTCGAACAAGGAATTGTTCCAAGATGGTCCACGACCGTCTGCATTTTTTGTCCATGGAGTAGTTGGCAAGTTCCCACCATATATCGAAGAGCAACCTGTGGCATTGGCAACTAAAGCTCTGTCGCCAAATAATTGTGATACTAACTTAACATAAGGAGTTTCGCCACAACCAGAGCAAGCACCCGAGAACTCGAACAATGGCAATTGCAATTGTTGTTGTCTTAAATTGGTAACATTAATTGTGTTTCGGTCCTTATCTGGAATTGAGAGAAAGAAGTCCCAATTTTCTCTTTCCTGAGCTCGCAATGGCATTTGGTCGTGCATATCCAATGCTTTATGCGAAGGATTCTTTTTATCAACAGCCGGACAAACTTCAACGCATACACCGCAACCTGTACAATCTTCGGCAGCTACTTGAATAGTATATTCTTCGCCAGCATAATCTTTTTCTCTTGTTGCAGTGTGTTTGAAAGTAGCAGGTGCATTTTCCAAATATTTTGGATCGTACGATTTAATTCTAATCGTTGCATGAGGACATACCAAAGCGCATTTGTTACATTGAATACACAATGCTTCGTCCCAAACTGGAATTTGCAAGGCAATATTTCTTTTTTCATATTTTGCTGTTCCAGTTGGCCATGTGCCATCTACTGGAAATACAGAAACTGGCAAATCGTCGCCTGTTCCGCCTAGGATAGCACCTTCTACTTTTGCAACCCATTCTGGAGCATCTGCAGTCATTGGTGGCAATGTATCCCATGTAGCACTTGCTGCACTTGGTATTGCGATTTCGTGAAGATTGGCTAATGTGTTATCAACAGCATCCAAATTCATTTTAACAATTTGGTCGCCTTTCTTTCCATAAGTTTTGATGATTGTATTTTTAATTTCCTGAATTGCTTGTTCTTTGGGTAATACTCCCGAAATTGCAAAGAAGCAGGTTTGCATAATAGTATTGATTCTACGACCCATACCACTATTTTCTGCTACAGTTTGAGCATCAATTGCATAGAATTTTACTTTTTTATCGATAATTTTTTGTTGTTGCGATTTTGGCAAGCTATCCCACACCTGTTCTACAGGCAAAGGAGTATTTAACAAGAAAATACCACCTTCGTTGATAGTCTTTAGAACATCGTATTTTTCTAAGAAAACTGTTTGATGGCAAGCAACAAAATTTGCACTACTAACTTTGAATGGCGAACGAATCATTTCAGGTCCAAATCTTAAGTGCGAAACTGTGATTGAACCAGATTTTTTGGAGTCGTATTCAAAATATCCCTGGCAGTAGTTATCAGTATTTTCACCAATAATTTTTATTGAATTCTTGTTGGCACCCACTGTACCATCGGAGCCAAGTCCCCAGAATAAGCCACGGAATACTTTATCGGATTCGATACTAAAGTGTGGATCGAAATCCAAACTTGTGAATGTAACATCGTCATTAATACCAACAACAAAATTGTCTTTTGGATTATCGAGTTTCAAATTATCTAAAACTGCTTTTGCCATTGTTGGAGTAAATTCTTTGGAAGATAAACCATAACGACCACCATAAATCTTAGGCATTTGGTCGAATGGGGAAGTTCCGTTTTGATGGGTGCGGAAAATAGCGTCGACTACATCTAAATATAAAGGTTCTCCGCTTCCGCCGGGCTCTTTGGTTCTGTCCAAAACGGCAATTTTCTTTGTTGTTTTGGGCAATGCTTGGATAAAATGTTCAATGCTAAACGGACGATACAAACGAACGATTAGAACACCAACTTTCTCGCCATATTTTTCGGTTAAGTAATCAACTGTTGAATGAAAAACATCAGCACCTGAAGCCATAATAATTGCCACATGTTCGGCATCGGGAGCACCGATATAATCGAACAGATGATATTGACGGCCAGTTAATTCACCAAATTTATTCATTTCTTCCTGAACTATACCTGCGCATGCATTATAGAATAGATTCATTGCTTCGCGATTTTGGAAAAATACGTCGGGGTTCTGTGCAGTTCCGCGTAGAACAGGGGATTCTGGGTTCATTGATCTTTTACGGTGTTCGGCAACCAATTCATCCGTTACCATTTCTTTTATAACACTATCGGCTACAACTTCGATTTTTTGGATTTCGTGGGAAGTCCTAAAACCATCGAAGAAATGAAGGAATGGAATATGGGAGCGAAGTGTAGATGACCACGCAACTGTTTCCAAATCCATTACTTCCTGAGGATTGGCAGAAGCTAGCATTGCAAAGCCAGTTTGACGTGCAGCGTTAATATCGCTGTGGTCGCCAAATATTGATAAAGCATGATTAGCAACTGTACGAGCAGAAATATTGAAAACTGTAGGAGTTAATTCACCTGCAATTTTATACATATTAGGAATTTTCAGCAATAAACCTTGGGATGCTGTAAATGTTGTGGTTAAGGCACCAGCCTGAAGTGACCCGTGAACTGCACCAGCAGCACCGCCTTCACTTTGCATTTCATATACTGTTGGGATGTTTCCCCATAAGTTTTTAATACCTTTCGAAGCCCATTCGTCGGAATATTCACCCATATTCGATGATGGTGTAATTGGATAAATTGCAATTACTTCGCTACAGCGGTAGGCCACATAAGCTGCAGCTTCGTTACCGTCGATTGTCAAAAATTTTTTTTCAGCCATTTTTAACCTTTGAATTTGTTATATATTATTTTAATTTTTACTTATTATTAAACTCAAAATTACTAAATTTTTAAGGTTATTTAACTAAAATATAAATTAATTTTAATTCATTTTTCAGGATTTAAAATACTTTTAAATCTAATAGTTCTTAAAAGTGTCGACTATATATAACCTACAAACAATACTTATTGAATAATAAATTTCTCTTAACAGACAATTTACTGGATATTAAGATATGTAAAGTAATTTAGATTTTTTATATTATTTATAAATGGAGCAATTATGAGAAAAATTTCTCATGCCTTAATTGTATTTGTGTTGTTTGCATATAATGGGATAGCAAACAATATTTTTCAAATCAAACACATTAGTTCTTACCATACAGGACTTTTTAATCAGAGTGCTGCAGAGATAACTGCGTACGATCCCGATTCCAAACAATTGTTTTTGGTTAATGCTGTATCTTCAAATTTAGTGATATTGGACTTGAGCAATGTAAATATGCCAACATTAAAAACACAAATTGCATTGGGGAGCTGGGGTGCAACCGCTAACAGTGTTGCAGTGCTTAATGGATTGGTGGTTGTTGCTGTCGAGCAAACTACCAAAACCGACAATGGTAATGTCGTATTCTTCGATGCTGATGGAAATTATTTAAATCACGTTACAGTTGGTGCATTACCCGACATGTTGACATTTTCTCCGAATGGAAGATATATAGTTGTTTGCAACGAAGGAGAACCAGACAACACTTATACAATTGATCCCAAGGGAACAGTGTCGATTATCGACTTGATAAATGGGGTTAATAACCCGATTGTAACCAACGTTGATTTTACTGCTTTCGATGGTCAGGAAAATTTATTAAGGAGCCAGGGAATTCGTATTTTTGGACCTAATGCATCCACATCAAGAGATTTAGAGCCAGAATATGCAACAATCGACAAAGATAGCAAATATGCCTTTATAACTTTACAGGAAAATAATGCAGTCGCCAAAATTGATATTACAAATGGTAGCATTGTTTACCTAAAACCTTTAGGTTACAAAAATCACAATATCACTGGTAATGAATTTGATGCAAGCGATCGAGATAATAAAATTAATATTAAAAACTGGCCTGTGTTTGGAATGTACCAACCAGACGGTATTGCAAATTTTGTAACTAATAATAAAACATATTTAGCAACTGCTAACGAGGGCGATTCACGAGATTATTCTGGTTTCTCTGAAGAAAAACGAGTTAGTTCGTTAAATCTGGATCCAGTTGCATTCCCAAATAGCGCAGATTTGAAGAAGAACGAAAATTTGGGTAGGTTAAATGTTACAGCGGCAACAGGGGATGCTAACAAAGATGGATTATTCGAAGAATTGTATGTTTTCGGTGGTCGTTCGTTCTCTATTTGGGATGAAAATCTAAATTTAATCTGGGATAGCGGTTCTGAATTCGAAAACCGTTTAGCACAGATTTACCCAAGTTATTTTAATACCGAACATACTTCAAATTCGTTCGATACGCGAAGCGACAACAAAGGACCCGAACCCGAAGATGTAGTTGTAGCTCAAATTGATAATAAATTATATGCCTTTATCGTATTGGAAAGAACAGGTGGATTCTTTGTTTACGATATTACCAATCCGATGTCGCCAAGTTATGTTACCTATTTTAATCATCGCAATTTCAGTGCTCCTTTTCCAAGTAATCCAACCAAATCTCAATTGGAAGTTATTGGAGACTTAGGACCAGAAAGTATTAAATTCATTCCTGCCAATCAGTCTCCTAATGGGCAAAATCTAATTGTTGTTGCAAACGAAATAAGTGGTAGTGTGTCAATTTTTCAGGTAATCACCAAACCTGTGATAAATTTAACCAATACTAATGTTTGCAAAAACACTTCAACCCAAATGGCAGTAATTAGCCCTTATGGACAAAATATTACTGTTGTTAATGGTTCAGGTAATTATTCGTATTCGTGGATACCAATCTCACTTTTTGATAATTACCGTTCCGATAATCCAATTTATCGCAATCCCTCTGTTCCAAGAATTGTTACACTAAACGTAAAAGACAACGTTACTGGATTGACCGCTCAAACTACTGTTAATATTGGAATTAATCAACAACCCAGGTTTTCGTTACCTTCGTTAATTTCGCATCCAAAGTATATGCCTTTAAATTTGAATAATCTGATTACGAACCTATACGGAGCAGAACCTTATATATTTTTATGGACCGATGGAAATGGGAATGTTATAAACAACCCTGCGGAAGTATATCCAAATACTGGATTGAATCAGTATAAATTAATTGTATTCGATAATAATAATTGTGCTTCCAATCCTCGCAACTTGTTTGTAAACGTCCCATTGAATAAAGAAAGCACAGACGAGACAATTGAATACAGCCAGTTAGGAAATATATTAGTCTCAATGAAATCTCAAATAGTAAAAGATTTTGCTGAATTTGATATTTTATCACAAAATTCTGACTTATTCTTGGAAGTTTTCAATGTCGATGACAATTTTATCATGCAACAGAATATTGGAAATGGGAGTAAAAACCAAAAGGTTGATTTAAGTAAATTGCCAAATGGAGTATATTTCTTGAATTTCAGCGATAGAAATGATAACTTGTCAGTAAAAGTAGTAAAACAAAATTAGTTTTAGTGTTATTATAATTACGAAGGGGTGAGTTTTTGAAACTCACCCCTTTTTTTTGTTCTACATTTGTCTTGGAAATACATATTCAGCAGACTTTTTAAATAAATTGATGTTGAAGTCAGCATTTAAAAAAAGGTCCTTTTAATTATTCCCTTTGGGTTTCGAAAAGCAAAATATTGATTCTTTCTAGTATTGCCATCTCGAACAACCCATTGGACTCCCAGAAATGCACTTTGGAAGTAACATAATCTTCGCGTCCGCTAATCTGACCAGTTAATTTCATTTTTGTGGTTCCGTCACTATTTTCTGTTAAGATAAACTTGTATTGGATGCGTCCATTAATCCAAACTCCTCCACGGATAACTGGAACACGTACACTATAACGTGACAGAGCATCGACAATCGTGTCGGATTTGCTTGCAAATACACAATAATCCGAGAACACCTTACCTTTGTATAAACCTTCGTCTGTCTGATTATAGGACTGATTTAGGATTTGACACCCCAGATCTTCGATAACCTTTTTGCAGGCATTGTAAACTCTTTCGAATGAATAATTGTAAGTATATTCGTAACCATCTTTGTTGTAATATTTCATTTTATCATCAATCTTGAAAGGATTAAATTTATCCTCATCGTCGGTATTCTGAGAAAACATAGGTAAAGCAAAAATTAAAAGTGCCAGAATTGATAAAAGTTTAGTCTTCATAATTCACCTTAATATAAAATAAAATGTTTGATTACAAAATTAAAGATTTATTATATATAATAGTACGATTGGAGAAGTAAAAATGATACTATCAAACCTATCAAGTATTCCTCCGTGTTTCCCTAGCATGTTTGAAGTATCTTTTAAACCGGCATCTCGCTTGAAACTGGATTCTACAAAATCGCCAATCTGGCCGAACAATCCGATTATAAAACCTAATGCAATTTGATGAACAACACTCAATTGAATATTGAAAATATAACTAAACAAAATGAAAGAAAAAATAGAACCAATCAGACCTGCAACTCCTCCTTCCCAACTTTTTTTGGGGCTCACCGAAGGTGCGATTTTGTGTTTTCCCCATTGTTTCCCAATAAAATACGCAAAAGTATCGCAAATCCAAATACTAAAAAAGTAGGTAAGAATCAACATCCAGGAATTTTTGTAATTGATTGTGCCAAAATCATACATTCGTAGCATTATTAAACTAACAAATGGCAAAAGTACATAAAACAAAGTACCGACTGTTACCGAAAATGTAACTATTCTGTTGTTGGTACTGAAAAATAAAGTGAATAACAACAATACAACAAAATAAACAATAAAGTATGTGAGGAGAATAGTCGAGGACTTAGTGATAAGATAAGGACGAATAATCGAGAAATCGAGCAATGTAATAAATCCGGTAAAAAAAAGAACAGAGATAAGAGTGAGTAGATTTATCCAAAAGTAATCTATTATTTCACAAGCCTTAACCAATTTGTGCAATTCATACAAAGCAATTGATGAAATCATAACAATAGATACAAAATAGAACCAACTTCCATACCAAATTATATAAATTCCAAGTGGAATACCTATTAAAGCAACTAAAATTCTGTTTAATAACTCTTTCATAATATTCCTTTTGTTAAAATTTTAGGAAATCGTGAATTAATAAAAACAAAAATTTCTCCATCCGATAAGTCGAGAGTAATATCGTTGGCTAAAGCAATATTACGTGCACCTTCTCGAACTCCCAAAGCTAAGGACTCTTCGATTAAATTCCATTTTAATCCGTTTGTTGTAATTTTTGCATATCCTTTGGGGATTAATGAGATAATTTCGTTGGGGATAGTTTCGATACAGGAACTTCTGGAAACGCAAAAGCCATATCTGTCCAAGTCGAAAATCACAATATTCATAATATCGGAATACTTGCTCAGCACACTCCAGTTATTCAGGGAATGTTCGTATTCACCACCGTGAATTCCAAATACGATTAATTTGTGATAGTTCATTCTTCTTGCAAAATCCAGAGTTTTTTCAAAATCGTTTCTTTCCTGGTCTGGCAAGTGAATTAATTTCTCTGCAGGATATTGTTTGGATAACTCTTCTTTCCCAAAGGAATCCAAATCACCAATGACATAATTGGGAACTATGCCATTTTCTAATAAATATACTCCCGCACCATCTGCTGCAAGTATTGGAATTTCTGTTAAAGATCGGATTAATTCGATATCGGGATTCTTCGTATTCAGACAAATAACAGCGTCGAACAATCCATCTTCGAAAGCTATTTTCTGATAAGTATTTTTATTAAAATGCATGTCCTAACCCAAAATTAAATGTAACTGAACGAAATGGTTTTCTTATGTATAACGGATCGTATATTGGCACAGCAAAATCAACTCTCAATGGTCCGATTGGGGTTTCGTAGCGAATGCCTATGCCTGCTCCAACAGCGAGTTTTGTAATATAATCCAAAGGCTTAACTTCGATATCTTCATTGCTCAAAAACCAGTGAAAGGCATTTCCAAAATCCAAGAATAAAGTTGTTTTTAAGTTTTCGACTAAATTCTGTAAAAACACATTCAAACCAGGTGGTTTTGGAAAACCAAAACGAAATTCAACACTACCTTCTATTAAAACACCATTACCGATAAAATTTTGCAAAAACAAAAATGTGTTCTTATTATCTAAACTATCCGAAGTGAAATTTGAATAACGCAATTGGCGTGATGGCCAAGCTCGAACGCTATTAGCTCCACCACAGAAGAATTGCCTGTCGATTGGGACATAACTATTACCTTCCTCCAGCAGTTGAATACCCCCAAACCTTCCTTTCAGACCTAAAGTAGTTGTAGGGGTAAGCTTGAAAAACTGGTAATGAGTAAACTGAAGTCTAAAATATCTTGCCAATCCAGATACTTCTTTAGGAAAGAATATTGGATCCCAGCCATCTAAACCAAAATAAGTAAAATAGCCATTCGTGGGCGAAAAAGGATTATTTCTTGTCTCGCCGGTTAGCGAAAAACCAATGATGTTCGAGGTGAAAAAATGGTAACTTTGTTCGTTTAGATAATTCGATAAATCCTGATAAAGCAGAAATGCTTGAAGTATATTATTTATGTCTTGTTCATTTTTTGCAGAAGAAATTGCTTCGCTTAACGCTTCTTCGAAATTAAGTGGGTTCTCGCGTAAAAACTGGAAATCTATGCTTCCACGATTGAAATAGGTTATTTTGGGGAAACGTATTGCAAATGTTACTGGCAGGTTCAAGGTAGATATAGTGAAGAAATTATTCAACGATCTCAGCGAGTAGCTTAGTGAGGTTAGCAGGGATATCCTGCTGTTGTCTATTATCCAAAGCAAGGGCTGAGAGAATTTAAAACCTATTTGTGTTTCCAACTCCAAACTGCCCGAAGTAATTGTTGAAAAAATATCCTTTGCATAAATATTTGCAAACGGCGAGAATTCCTGAGCTGCGTTAAAAATATTACGATGCCGGTAATTTGCCTCGAGACCAATGTTTACCAAATTATCCATACGGGTTTGATTCAACGAAAAACCTACCCCATACTCCTGTTGCTTCCGGTACGAAAGGAAAACTACAAAGTTCAATGTGCTATCATTTTGTGGACTAAATCGTGACGTTGTATCTATAGCCACAATTTCGAATAAGCCAAGAGAAAGGAAATTATCTTTTGTTTGATCCACTTTCAGAAAACTATACCATTGACCATTTTCGAAGGCTAGCTGTTTCCTTTTCATATCCGCGGCTATCAGTGGTTGGTAATTGGAACTATCAATAAAATCGATTGAACCTATTCGATAGCGATTACCTAAAGAGAAATTGACTGTTATAAAATCTGACTTCAGAGTTGTATCGATACTTACAATAGGAGTAGAATATCCCGCACTAAAATACCCATTATTTCGAAGGTAAGAGGTTAATGTATTTAAAGAGTTCTGAATAAATGGCTCATTAAAATGGTTATTAACTTTAATATTCTTCAATTCTCCAATTCTTCCTCTAAGTTCGTCGGCTACATCTTCCAATCCTTTGTAAACAACATCCTGAATCACATATCTTTTGCCCTCATATATAATAAAATCAAGTATGTTTTCCTTTGTCCTTGCAGATGGATAGAACCTATAACTAACCATAGCATCGTGGTACCCATTTAATTGATAATAATTCCTAATAGATATTAAATCATTTTCAGCTGTTGTTTTATCGAAAAATGGTACGTTTTCCCTAAGATTTATCAGTCCTTTTCGAAATTCGTTTTGAATAAATATGCTCATCGAAGGATTACGCTCAAATTCGTAATAAAAAGAAGAGAAAAACTTATAAGGTAAATTATTGATAGTTGCCTTGGAGGAAATATAATTGGAGAGATCATTCTGAGAGTTTTGCGAAGCACCAATAAAATTGATTACATTTATCTCGTTAAATTCTTTATTGATTATCGATGGATAGAGTTCATCCGAAATACTGGATAGTTGAGCATTGCTAATATTAATAGCAAAACCCAGTAATAATAATATTAAGATATGTTTTGTAATCTTTTCCAAAATAATAAAAATAACAAATTAATAAATTTGTTAACTAAAATAAACAGAATTACAAAACTAATTATTTTTTGAGAATGCTGACTTTAAAAATGCACGAAAAGACAAATCATTTGGGTTATTATTCTGAACTTCTTCTATTGTTTGCACCTTTTTGGTGGTTGTTGCATAAGAATGGTTAGGAAATTCTGCTGCCCCGACTTCTGATTGATTTGGCTTCAATTCCGAAATTAATGATACCGATTTATCGCTAGCTCCAAGAAGAAAGGTTCTGTTTCCAATTTTAACAATGTATAAAAAAGAGTTTTTCATCAATGGTATTCTCGAGAGAATTTTACCTTCGTAATCACCTAAGTTGCCTAGGTTTTTCTTATTAATTTTTTTTAGATAGTTAGATATCCCGAATAAGACAATAACACAGGCAGACAAAATTAATAGAGAATTTAAAATACTGCTATCCATATTTATCCTATCTTAGCCCCTTGCCGATTTTAATCTTTCTGCCGGATCTATTAAAGTTGTAATTCTGATACCAAAGTGTTTATCAATCACAACCACTTCACCTTCGGCAACTTTCTTGCCGTTTATTAAAACATCAATTGGTTCGCTCACCAGTTTATCAAACTCGATAACGGAGCCTCTGCCCAATCGCAAAATATCGCGAATAAGCATATTTGTTCTACCTAATTCGATTGAAACAGGTAGTTGTAAATCTAACAATAATTGAAGTTTAGGGTCTATTCCCTCAATTTTAATATCTTCACTCGGGGTGGGCTCCAACTGTGGTTCATCCACATCAGGTAATGTATCGATTGCTGAAACATCCAAACCACCGCCAATTAGAGCATCGATTTCATCCTGTGTCATTGTCATATTTGTTCCTCTGGTTTAAATCTTAAATCTTGTTCTATTAAATCCTCTTCTTTAAGAGCTCGGGTTATGCGTATTGCTTTTTTGCCTTCCACACTTCCCGGACGACCTGCTAATTTTCGTTTTTCATTTATTAGAATTTCTACTTCTTCGTTGATTCTTTTATCTAATTTAATTATGTCGCCAGATTCGAGAGAAAGCAATTCACCAACTTTGATGGATGTCTTTGCCAGTTCGGCAACTACTGGCAAGAAAGTTGTAGATATTTGCTTATGGAGCATCTGGAAATTCTCGCGACGTTTTTTCATCGGTATCGTTACATTCGACGAAGTTACTTGCTGGCGATTCAGCTTTGTCAATACTTCCTCTAATGCAAAAGTAGGGAAACACAAATTCATCATGTATGTGTTTACTCCAACATTCACGTCGAACGATACTACCAATACAATTTCCGATGATGGAGCCACTTGCACAAAGTCTGCTTCCATCTCCAAGCGTGAATACCTGAAGTTTATCTCGGATATCGATTTCCATGCATTACCCAAATCCGATAAGCCATGCTCTATCAAACCTCTGATTACGGCTTGTTCTATTGGAGTTATAGAGCGGGGTTTTGGGATTGAGTCGGCACTGCCACCTAACAATTTTTCGACAATTACTAATGCTAATTGGGGGCTTATTTCCAATATACCATTTCCGTCTGTTCCAACGATATCGAAAACATAAAGGCAGCTTGGATTGGATACCGACAGAATAAACTCGGAATAGAACAACTGGTCCAGCGAAGTAACTTCCACCGATATCAAGGACTGCAATTTGGATACTAAATAATAACCAAAAACCTCTGCAAAATTCTCATGAACTGTTTGTAAAGTTCGTAACTGATTCTTAGATATACGGTTAGGTCGGCGAAAATCATAATTACTGACTTCGGATGTTTTAAACTTACCGCTAATTACATCCTCGACCTGGATCCTTCCACTTGTCATTTCTGACAGCAGATTATCTATTTCATTTTGTGATAATAAATCTGCCATATCCTATGTTTATTGTTTTTGTAGAAAATTAAAAAATATTATTCCTGAATAATAAATTCTAATAAACTAACATTATATAATTTAAAACCATATTCTTTGAAAGCTGGTTTCAACAATTCTAGAACTAATTTTTGCAATTCTGGACGTTTCGTGTTCAACTCAGTCATAGTCATCGAAGCCAAAAAGTTATTCAACCCACTCTTAATTCTTCCTTGCATTTTCTTTACAATTGGATGCTCTAAGTTCAACCCTTCGTGACCTTTGATTAATTCTTTCATATTTTCATCATCTTTTTTCTTTGGCGCAAACTCAAAAGATAAATTTACAACAACGAAGGTCGAGGGAGCATCCTTGGGATTAGTCGTAAGTCTGCCTATTTCCATATAAAGCAAATCGTGCATATCTGGCTTTTCTTCTTCGCCCTCTCCTTTTCCGTGATTCTCCTTGTGAACTTGTTCCACTGGTTGGACACCTTGTACAATTACTGGCTGACTTGGAAATAACTTTGTTGCGATAAAGTAACCAAAAATAACAGCAACCAAAACGAGAACTAATCCTCCAACTCCAAATACTATCATCATTGGAAGGGATAATCCTCCGCCACCTTGCTTTTTCTCTTTCTTCTTAGGTATTTCTGGTTCTTGTTTTTGTAATTCTTCCGACATTTTTGTTCCTTTTGTATTTTAGTTATCGGTCAAAATTAGCATAATTTTATCCAACAAATTAGATTTGGTAAAAATTGTGCCAATTTATTATTAATTTCATAACTCATTAATTTATAACGCATAAATTCTTTAGATATTGATTTGATAGAACATTTCGCTCGCATTGATTAGTATATTATTGTAATTTTGGTGAATAATAGACAAAACTATAGAATATTGCTATATAATAAATTCTTGATTATTTATATAGCACTTACAATAATTTTTCACGTTGTTCTTTTATAAAAACAAAAATTGGAGAAAAATTATATGTTAAAATTACGGTATTTAAGTCATTCTGCGGTTATTTTAGATGATGGTTCAAACCAAGTAATCATCGACCCATTTATCACTGGCAATCCCACTTGTACAATTAAATGGCAAGATGTGGAAGCCAAATTTATCGTGCTAACCCATGCTCATGGCGACCACTTTGGCGACACTTTACAAATTGCGGAAAAGAACAATGCACTGGTTATTGCAGTGAACGAACTTGCCAATTATGTTTCGCGAAACGGAGCTAAAGCCCACAATATGCATATAGGTGGCAGTTTTAATTTTCCATTTGGTAAAGTTAAGTTTACTGTTGCCCACCATGGATCGTCCAACGACGAAAATGAATACATGGGTGAGCCCGCTGGAGTAATAATTACAATTGGTGGAAAAAAAATATACCATTCGGGAGATACAGGTTTATTTATGGATATGAAACTGATTGGTGAATCCGAGGATATTGATGTGTTTTTGGTTCCGATAGGCGATAATTTTACTATGGGTATCGACGATGCTGTTAAAGCCGCCGAATTTGTTAACCCCAAATTGGTTATTCCAATTCACTACAATACATTTCCTGTGATAAAAGCTAATCCCGACGAATTTGCTGAAAAAGCAATTGCTAAAGGATTGAATGCCAAAGTTATGGAATATGGCGAAACTATAGAATTGCAGTAAAATACAGAATGACAATGCGTTTAGGGGTCGGGCAATATTTATTTCTTTTTTAGGAAGTTGCAGTTGGCAACTTTTAAATAAATTGAACGAGGAAACTCGTTCCTAAGTTGGTTAAAATAGTTTTCCGCAGCATTTTGATTGTTTTGTATGCACTCAATCTGTCCCAAGCGAACCAAGGTCTTTTCCTTTGTCTCGGAATTGATGTTTTCATCCTTATTCAGTTCCAACAATAATGTTTTTGCAGGATTTATATTATTTTGGGCAACCAAACATTCAATCTCTCCAAACTTTGCTTCATAGTACAGCGAATCACCATAGGGCAAGGTGGCAACAAGGATTAAGAATTTATCTTTTGCTTTGTCCAATTCTCCATTTTCCAATAACTTATTTGCGGCTTCGATTTCTTTTTCGATAGGATTTTTTGTATTGATTTTTGTATTGGCTTGGTTTTGTTTTAAGGCATAAATTGGTTCCATTTCGATTTTAGTAGTATCTTCGAAGCGGATTTTTGGTTTTGGCGGAGTAACTTGCGTTTGTTTATCTTCCTCTTTTTTTGTTTTTGTTTTGTTGTCAATAGGTTTAGGATTGGATTTTGATTTTCCTTTAGGTTGTTGATTTTTCGATTCAGTTGCAATCGTATCCATGTTGCTTTTAATAGTTGTGGGTTTCTTTGCAGATTTCATCGACGAAGGAGACGAAACCGCACAACTATACAGCAAAAAAGCTAATAAACAAAGTAATATTTTGTACATTTCTTTCATTTTTTTATTTAGTATGCAAAAATTAAACCAAATTTAAGAAATTTATTAGTAAATTTGTAATTATCAAAAAATCCGAATTATTATGCTGAAATATTTTTCAATAATTATAATTACGAGCATACTTATTGTGGCTTGCGATGTTATAGAACCACCTTACGAAGAAAAACCAGATGTAAATGTGGATACGGCAGCAAGAGTAGTTCTGGTGGAGGAATATACTGGATTTAGATGCGGAAATTGTCCGGCAGCTGGTGAGATTGCCCACCATATCAAGGAACTTTATCCCAATAATGTAGTTCTCCTTTCTATCCATGCAGGTGCATTGGCAATGCCAAACCCCCAACATAAATACAATTTTATTTCGCAAACAATGAAAGATTTGGAAAACTATTTCAATATTGGCTGGGGAGTAGGCACTCCCAATGGGCTTATAGATAGAGTGAAATATAGTGATAATCTAATTCTTCCCGAAAGCGACTGGCAAGCAGCAGTTATCGAGAGGTTAAAAATCCCGGCAATTGCCAAGATAGAGTTATCGCCAAAATATAATGAATCTAGTAAAACAATTAGCTGCGATGTAAAAGTGAAATTTTTGGAAAGCAATAACAATAAATTCAATATCACTCTATATGTAGTTGAGGATTCAATTGTTCAATATCAGACAGATTACCGCAAAAGCCCACCCGATATATACGACTTTGTGCATAACAATATAGTTCGCGATGCACTAACGCCCACATTCGGCGTTGAGTTGAATACCGAAGCAATTAAAAAAGATGAAGAATTCACAAAATCATTGAACAAGCAAATACCTGCAAACGCAGATTGGAGGCCTCAGTGGATAAGAATAGTTGCAGTTCTTACAGTACCAGAGCAAGGTCACGCTGTTTATCAGGCAGCCGAAAAATATTTAATGAAGTGATTATTTTAACAAGTAAATTACTTGCCAGTCATTATCTATTGTGAGAAAATAAACACCATTGTCCAAATTACTTAAATTGATTTCGATAATCTCATTAGTCTGTAGATAAGTGTAATTAAGTATTTTTCTACCTGTTTCCGTATAGATTGCAATTCTTGAGTTGTCGTTCTGATTTGTTGATCCTGAATTTGAATAACTTTTGTAAACCTTAATAAAATTTTGAGTAGGATTTGGATAGACCACCATATTTCCACTTTTTAATTGTGGAACTGAGACACTACTCACAATTTCGAATTTGTAAACACTGCTCCAACCCATCCATTTGTTCTCATAGTAGGGTCTTATTCTCCAGTAATATGTTTTATGTAGAAGAAAGTTATGTAATTCAATTGAATTATCAGTGGTTTCTTGATCTAGATAATATTCTTCATCATCAATAGACTTTTTCTTAATAAATTCCTGATTTTCGGCAACTTTGATTTGATATTTTTCTGCTCTTGAGTTTTGTTTCCAGCTGAATACTATTTTCGCTGGATTTTCTGATAATCTATCAAGAGGATATACAATCATTTTTTGAGGGTTACGAATATTAGTGTAATACAAACTATTATGTGTTCCAACATAGAATAAAGTACTATCGTTAAACAATTTTACTTCAGTAGCAAAATAATCCTTAGGGATATTACTTGTGAGATTAATCCAGTTTGATGCATAGTCTTCGGATTGAATGATTGAGTATTTTTTTGCTTTTTAATATAGAAATTAATTTACTATCAAAAGTTGTAATAGTCTTAATAACTTCTCCATCAGGGATTTCGAACGTTTTTTCCCATGTTGATCTAGGATCTTTCGATACAAAAAAATATGAATTGTTTTGAGCAATATCGAATGCAGTTACAACAAGAAAATTATTTTCCAGAATATTAATTGACCTGTAATAAAAATTAATATCTTCAAATTTGTCAGCAATTTTTTTAATTGAATTATGCTTTATATTTATAATTAATATTTCTCCAAAATCAACATCATTTTTTAAATAGCGGGGTTCTGTAACTGCCATAATTTTATCTTCGTCCAAAAACACAAACGATTTGATAAAAGAAGTATCGTGGTTGTATATTTTTTGTAAACTCGATAAAGTGAGGTCGTTAAATTCGTAAATATTATTTAAAAAAGCAACATAAAACCTGCCATTTTTAATTTGATAATGAAATTTGCCATCAATCGAGTAAGAATTAGTATAAGGAAATGTAAAAACTGTACTCCAAGATGAACCGTTATTGATTGATTTTAATATTTTAAATCTATCATCGGTCAAATCATAAGTGGCTGCTAAAACAGTATCCTCATCAACATGCATAATTTTACTGGTTACATTATTTGGTAAATTGATGTTTTCCCAAGACTGACCAAAGTCGTCTGAAATTCGAAAACCAACTTGATGGTCGCTTATCAGCAATCGATTAGAATTTATTAGTTCCAAATCTGCAGCATGATGATATTGATCAATTGTACATTTTTGCCAAACCATTTTGAGACCTGTTACAAAACTTGCAGAAATATAGCCGACAGTATTGTGCCTGAAGTCTGTTTTAACTCTCCAATGATATACTTTTAAAGGTTCTAACTCATTGATAAAAGTAAATTGTGGGTTAAAAAGTAAAGTATCAACTATTAATTCAGAAAAATCACTATGTTTGGAAACTTGTAGCTCATAAGACCTAATAGCTGGGTTGAGTTCTTCTTGCCATCGTAAAGTAAGTACTAATTCAATGTCTTTGGTATTATTCTTGGGATAAATGATTTCTAAGTTAGAAATAGGAATAGTTTTTAAAATAAAAAAGGGGTAATTATAAGTTACATCGTACTGTTTTCGTGTTTTTCCACCAATAATAAACAAAGAATCGTTGTAGTTGAAATCGGAAGGAATATCTATTGTATAATCAACTTGAATAACTGTTAAATCTGGTTGCTCAATTGGATTAAAATACTTGACTTTCTGTGAGATTGAAATTGGTGCAATATGGTTCTTACTATCGAAAACGGATATGAACTCTAAACTGTCATAAAGATCCTTAGTGTGATAGTAAGTAGTGCCTTTAATCGTTTCACCAATCAGATAGTAGGAAAATGCGTTATGAATAGAACAAAAAGTAATCAAAGATGTTAAAAGAAATAAATAACTTTGTCTCATAAGGTATAATTAAAAAAAATGAAGGTACAAAAATATGAATATAATACAGAAAAGTTAAAAATTTCATTACATTTTCTTAATTTTGTATCTAATTATTTGGAGTTCGGAATGAAGTTTCTTGTAAATACATTGTTAGCTGTAGTATTTCTTTTCTCGATATCGTGCGACGAAAATATAGTCGAGCCCGATGCTGTTCCGATGACAATCGAGGAAATGCTGAGTACTCCAGGCTATACATGGGTGAACGAGGTGTTGGTTAATTATCAGCAGGACGCAGCAACTTATTCCCAGATTAAAGCATTAGTCGATACCAATCGTGATAAATTTGTAATATTCGCCCGTGCTGCTTGTTCTTGCCCCGACGAGAAAAAAGAATTTGCTCAAGTTGCCAAAATTCTCCTCGACCTCGAAAAAGACATGAAATTGAACAGAAAAAATTGGGAAATGTTTGCAATGAGTTCTCGTTCCAATCCAAACCCATACTCAAACATTTGCAAAATAAACTACTTACCCGAAATTGTATATTTAAGAAACGGTGTGCCATACTATAATTTTATCGATACACTCCGATATGTGATAAGCAACAATCTTAAATATCCTGTTAAAGTAGAAGAGATGATGCTTGAGGCACTCAAAAAACCTTAATTATTTAAGCAACCATTCCTTAAGTAGCGAATTGAAGGTGCTTTCGGGTAGTTTTGATTGGCGATAATGTCCCGCTATCCTTTTTTGGCGAAACACTTCGTAAACGCTTATTGCAGCAGCAACCGAGATGTTTAGGCTTTGCACCATCCCTACCTGAGGTATTAAAAAATTCCCATCGGCAAGCGAAAATGCTTCTTCCGAAACCCCAGAATGCTCATTTCC
>CAYOPF010000001.1:0-44287 GCA_964405755.1 uncultured Chloroherpeton sp. | reverse complement strand
AAATCCATCTCGTATAAATCCAAGGAATCTTTTCCCATGTGAGTTGTATATATTTTCTTTCCAGATTGGCGAAGATATTCATAGCATTCGTCCACTTGGGTAAATTGCTTAAAATGGAGCCACTTTCGAGCCGAAGCACTGCTCGATTCGGCCATTCCTGGCATTGCCTGTCCTGAATGATAAAGTAAGCAAACTTCAAACACTCCAACTGCATCGCAGCTCCTAAGCACTGCCGAAAGATTGTGTGGGTCGTGAACGTTTTCGAGAACCAAAGAAAAATCAGGTTGGCGTTTTTCGAGCACCGACCTGACCTTACCTACTCTTTGTTCTGTACCAAGAAGATCAAAATTCATAACAGAGGAAATTATTCCTACTAAATACTACTTTCTCTTCTTATGTCTGTTCTTTCGCAGTCTCTTTTTTCTCTTATGAGTAGCCATCTTATGGCGTTTTCTTTTTCTTCCGCAAGGCATTTAATCTCTCCCGTTATTCTTATTAATCGTTACTAATTTCTGTATTGTTTACTTTTTTAAGAAAATCTGGTGATGGTTTGAAAACTGGCACTGCTCTTTGTTGTAATGGCACAGAAGCACCGGTTTTGGGATTGCGAGCCATACGGGGTTTGCGAACTTTTGATTTGAAAACTCCAAAACCACGCAATTCAATTCGTTTGCCTGTAGATACTGCATTGATGATTGTACTTAATACGCCATCTACTACAGCTTTTGTTTCGATTTTTGTCAGACCAGTTTCTTTTGAAATTTCATCGACAATTTCTGCTTTGGTCATTTTTATCCCATTGATTAATGAACAAAATTATTTAATATTGCTTTAAACAAGAAAACAAATTTACGAAAATCATTTTAATTAATCGACTTAATCACTAATTTTTTGTTTTGAATATGGAATGTTTATATTTACCTGATGTTGATACTGCTACCTTAAGCACCCCTCCTGACGATGCTGAGCGGAAACACATCCGTGCTCTAAGGTTAAAGCAAAACGAGGAAGTGATGATTACCAATGGTAAGGGTATTTGCTTCTTTGCACGAATTAATTTCGAAAATTTGCACAATCCAGTTTTAATTATCGATAAATATATCGAAAACTATGGCGAAGAATCTGGTGCTATCGATATTTTGATATGCAATTTGTCCGATAAAAACAGATTGGAATGGATTGTCGAGAAATCAACTGAACTCGGTGTTTCGAAAATATTTATTAAAAACTGCAAATATTCCCAAAATACCAAAGTGGATTTAAGAAGGCTTACGAACAAAGCAATTGCCGCAATAAAGCAATGCAAACGGGCATGTTTGCCAGATATTCAAATTATCGACAGCAATGAATTCCTTTCTAAGGATATCCAAAATTTCTACAAATCTATTATCTTGCTCGACGAAAATGGAATTAACCCCATGCAGTTGCCAATAACCTCTCCAACACTGTTAATTGCAGGTCCGGAGGGAGGATTGCACCCAGCCGAGACTTATTTCTTGGAAGGAATTCAAAGTTTAATCAAGTGGCGATTGGGGAATAGAAGACTTAGAGCCGAAACTGCAATTATTTCTGCACTTTCTATTGCTGTAAATAAATTATAATTAATTAGTTTTAATTAAAAAAACTTTTACATCAGATTGAATTTTCGTAATTTTGTTATTTGTATTTATTAAAATTTAGGTAAAAAATGAAAAAAACTATTAATTTATTGATCTTAGCTATTTCTGTCGTGTTGATTGCTAGCTGCAGCAGCAAACAAGATCCCTTGCAATTGTTTCTCGATTCCGATTTAGCTGCTTCGCAAAACAATACAGCTGAATTTAAAATTGCATTCGACGTTAAAAGCGAACAGCAAGGCGATAACAAATTTGGTTCTACAATCTATGTAAAGAAAATCAAAAATGCCGAAATAGACCTTCTAGCCTTTAGAATTGAAGAAGAAGATAACACAATTATTACTTTCGATGGCGAATCGTTTGTTGCTACCGACAAAAAGAATAACACACAGACTGTTAGTATTAAACCAATGTTTGCTGCCGAAGTTGCTTCCAGGTTAGTTCAGAATTTCTACATGATTATCGATACTAAATTGGATACTGCCGAAATCCGCGAAAACTCAAAGAACTTGGAATACATTGGAACTGCAAATGTTAATGGAGATGAATGCTACCAGGTGAAACAATCCGGCGAAGGTCATGGAGAATTTAAAGTGGAAAATCATTACTTTTTCTCGAAGAATGATAAATTGATGAAGAAATATTCTTCCGAAATCAGAAATAAGGATAATAAAGTAGTGCAAGCTGTTACTTATGAGATTAAAGAGTTGAAACTCAATAAGTCAATCAATGATAAATTATTTGTTCAGGCGATAGACAGTACAAAATTTACAATAACTAATTTAGACAATCAACACGATATGGGTGGCAATCCCCACGAAGGAATGGAAATGGAAAAGGAAGACACTGGTTTGCTCGAACAAGGACAAGCTGCACCTGATTGGTCATTGTTGGATGCCAGCGGCAAGAAGGTTACTTTAAGTCAATTAAAAGGTAAAGTTGTTCTAATCGACTTTTGGGCTACATGGTGCACACCTTGCAAGATGGTGATGCCATCAATCCAAAAATTGCACGAGAAGTATGGGAACCAAGGTTTGGTTGTGATTGGTATTAGTACATTCGAACGCGATGGCGATCCAGTTAAATATATGAAAGAACAAAAATTCAACTATATGCTACTTCTCAAGGGCGACAATGTAGCCGAAAGCTATAAAGTGCAAAGTATCCCCACAATGTATTTAATCGATAAACAAGGAAAAATTGCCCACACAGAATTGGGTGCTGTCGAGAACCTCGAAACAAAATTGGAAGATACAATTAAAAAGTTATTAGCAAGTAAATAAACTTTTTAAAATTTGAATGTAAATTGAAAAGGGTGAGTTCAACTCACCCTTTTTTATATAATCTAAACCATAGTTTCATCAATATTATATTACATGCTCGTTGTGGTCGGATGCAAGGAACAATCCATTCTTGGCTTTTTTGTCGTCGGGATCCAATTCCAATGCAATTTTGTAATGGCGACGAGCTTCGATTTTTCGATCCAAATTCAAGTACGCTTCTCCCAGAAGAGCATGTGCTGTTGGGCTATCGGGGTTCACCTCAGTTAACTTTGTAAAATTCTGAACCGCTTCGTCGAAATTGCCCATTCTGAGATTAGTTACTCCCAGATGGTAGTAAGCAATAGTGAAATCTGGATTTTCGTTCACAACGTGCTGGTATCTTTCGCGTGCTTTGCATGGCAAACCATATTGATAATAGAGGATACCCAACCAATAATGAGCTATTAAAAAACTATTATCCATTTCGATTACTTTTTCCATAAAATCAATTGCTTTCTTAATTCGTGCCTGCCGATAGTAGCACAATCCAAGTTCGAACAATGGTGTAGGGAAATTAGGCAAGGTTTCGACTGCTTGTAATAAATATTCCTCAGCTTTTTTTAAGTTACCCATTCGATAGTAAACATTACCAATGTGCTTATACACGATAACTCGTGATGGGTCCTCTTCGATTGCTCTTAGATACTCGTTGATTGCCTCCAAGTATTTGCCTTCAGCTTCCAATCGATAGGCAGCTAAAATGTGGTGGTTATCAGAATCAAACTTTACATAACTAATATCTTCCATTAACTCTCTCCAAATTGATTAATTAATGTTGATTGGTTTGGGAGTTTCTTGAGAATAATCATAAAACCCTTTTCCGTTTTTGCGACCGTAATAACCAGCTGCAACGAGCTTTTTCAATAATGGGCAAGGACGATAACGAGGATCGCCAATGTCGTTGTGCAATACTTCCAATATTGCCAACACTGTGTCCAATCCAATCAAATCGGCTAATGTTAATGGACCCATTGGATGGGCAAATCCCAATTTTGCAACCTGGTCGATTCCATCAACGCTTCCAACTCCTTCCATCAAAGCAAAAATTGCTTCGTTGATAAATGGCATTAGTATGCGATTTGCAATAAATCCAGGATAATCGTTGGCCAAAACAGGAATTTTACCTAACTGGATGGCTGTATCGTTAATCAAATTGTAAGTTTCGTCTGTTGTTGCCAGTCCACGAATAATTTCTACCAGTTTCATCACTGGAACTGGATTCATAAAGTGCATTCCAATGAATTGGTTTGCTTTTGTGGTTTTTGCAGCTATTTCAGTTATCGAAATTGTCGAGGTATTAGTTGCCAAAATTGCTTCGGGTTTTACCAATTTATCAACTTCCTGGAATATTTTGAATTTCAATTCCTTATTTTCGGTTGCTGCTTCGATCACCAAATCGGCTACTGCGATATTGGCATAATCCGTTGCTGTTGTAATGTTGGCCAAAGTTGCTTGCTTAACCTCTTCGGATAAGGAACCTTTTTTAACTTGTCTGTCAAGATTTTTTTCGATAGTCGATAATGCCTTTTTCAGTGCATCTTCGGAAATATCCATCATTGTGGTTTTGTAACCAAATTGGGCAAATGTATGGGCTATTCCATTCCCCATTGTGCCCGAACCTATTACGAATACTTTTTCGATTTTCATATTAAACTCTTTTGTTAATTGCATCAAAATTATTTGTTAAATTAGTAAAAAATTTTCAAAGAATAATCGAAAAAGTTATATAAATAGTTAAATATTATGGAAAATATCAAATTTAAATCTATCGTTGTCGAGGAAGTTGAAGGTAGCTACTGCCAATCGTTAATAGAAAAAACAATTTCTGAATTACCCATTGGCGATGTAACTATCAAAGTAGCATATACTGGCTTGAATTATAAGGATGCTTTGTCGTTTCGTGGGCATAAAGGCATTACCAAAAAGTATCCACATACACCTGGTATCGATGCTTCGGGTGTAATTGCAGAGTCGTCTTCCTTAAAATTCAAGGTTGGCGATAAGGTATTAGTTACGGGATATGATTTGGGGATGAACACATCTGGAGGATTTCAGGAATATATTCGCGTTCCATCGGAATGGGTTGTGGATCTACCCGAAAACTTGTCCCTAAAGCAAGCGATGATCTATGGAACAGCTGGATTTACATCGGCATTGGCAATCCATCGTATCCAACAAACAGGGATTAAGCCTAGTAGCGGAAAAATCTTGGTTACTGGTGCAACCGGAGGTGTCGGGATTGTTGCTGTTGCGTTGTTGAGTAATTTGGGGTACGAGGTGGAAGCATCCACGGGGAAACCTGAATATACCGAACTTTTAAAAGAAATTGGTGCAGTCAATATTTTGTCGCGCGATGAAGTGCTCGACAATACCAATCGTCCATTGCTTCAAAGAAGGTGGATTGGTGTAATCGAAAATGTGGGAGGCAATACATTAAATTCCGTTATCAAGCAAGTCGAAAAAGGAGGAGCTGTTGTGATAATCGGAAATGTGAAGGGCGATTCATTCCAATCGACTGTATATCCATTTCTGCTAAGAGGAATTGCTCTGCTTGGGGTCGAATCGGCCGAGACAAACATGGAATTACGCATTAAACTCTGGAAAAAATTAGCAAATGAATGGAAAATTGAGTGTTTCGACAAAATCCATAAGGTTATTAAATTGAATGAGATAATAGACGAAATAAATAAAATGCTTGAAGGAAAACAAGCAAAAAAAGTTATTGTCGAAATTGATTCAACCTTAACTTAATCCAATAATTTTATCTAATCGTCCTGAAAGCGATCTAAGATTTCTTCTTTGGTTTTTCGATCTAATATGTCGTACATTAGGATATAATCATATTCAATCTTTTGCACCAGCTCGACACTACGAGCTTGAAGAGCTTTGATAAAACCAGGTATTAATTCTGCCATAGCAGCAGTTTCATCTGTTCCGTATCGTTCCAAAAATTTTTGGTAAGAAAGTAGCATCACATAGTCCTCAGGTTCAATTTTATAGGGTAATGCTGGATAAACAAATTTACTAAGTGGAATAGAATCGGCATTGCAAACAGAAACAACATTCAATAAACCACCAAAAACAAAAACATGCTTATGTTGAGGGCATCCACAAACTGTCTGATTCTTGCCAATTACAGAATAAGCAGTAACGCATGTATCGTTTATCACTTTGTAATGTCCATATTTTTGAGAATAAGATTCTGTCGTAAACAAAATTATTATTACAAAAACCAATGAAATGAAATATTTAAACATTCTATTCTCCTAAAATTGTATATAATTACAGACGATAAAAGTTGATTTTTTATTAATTTATATTTTAATTAATTGCAAGTGCAAAAAATGTCGACAACAAAAATTGATTTTAGGAATCCTAAATACTTTATAAACCGTGAACTTAGTTTATTAGATTTCAATGAACGTGTTCTATACGAAGCAATGAACGAACGCCATCCTCTTTTGGAAAGATTGAAGTTTTTGGCAATATTTGGATCCAATATTGATGAATTTTTTATGATTCGTGTAGCAGGCCTCAAAAGCCAATTGGATTCGAACATAAATGAACTTTCGTATGATGGCAAAACAGCCAAAGAACAATTGGATGAGATCAGGAAAAAACTAATTCCTATGTTCGAATTACATACCAGGATTTTAATGGACGATGTGTTGCCAAAGCTGAAAGAAAATGGCATTGAAATTCACAAGTACAATTCGATATCGCACGAAGATAAACTGTACCTAAAAAACTATTTTTTCGAAAAGTGTTTCGCAGTGCTCACACCTTTGAGTTTCGGACCTACCAATCCCTTTCCAAGATTACTTAATCGTAGCCTGAATATCGCATTTATTTTAAGGGACAACATAAAAGGGAAATCTGAAAAAATATATTCGTTTGTTCAAGTGCCAAATTCAATACAAAGGTTTGTACGGTTACCTAAGAAAAAAGGGCATCATTTCGTATTGGTCGAAGAAGTAATAAAAGCAAATGCAGAGCATTTATTTCCCGGGCTGGAAGTAGAGTCTTCGTATAATTTTCGGGTAACTCGGGATGCAGACATAGAAATAGCAGAAGATGAAGCAGAGGACTTGCTACAGGAAATCAATGAGCAGTTAAAGTTGCGACGTTGGGGTTTGGCCGCAGTTCGTTTGGAAGTAGGGGTTAAAATACCCGCAGAACTATTAAATTTAATTGCCAACTATTTAGAACTAACCCGAGATGATGTGTACGTACACCGCCGTCCTTTAAATATCCCTGATTTTATGAAGTTGCTGGAAATCGATATGCCGGAACTGAAGGATACTCCTTTTACTCCGTGCATATTAAAAGAATTTCAGGCAAAGAACAAAGATATTTTCGAAGCAATTAACGAAAATGATTTTCTTGTTCACCATCCATTCGATTCATTTTCGAACAGTGTGCTTAAGTTTTTGAACGAAGCCGCCAATGATCCTGATGTTGTGTTAATAAAAATTACTTTATACCGAACAGGAAAAAACTCACCAATAATTGCTGCATTGAAGCGGGCAACCGAAAACGGAAAGTCTGTAATTGCTTTTGTGGAATTGAAAGCAAGATTCGACGAGGAAAACAACATTGTTTGGGCAAGGGAATTGGAGCATGCCGGCGTTCATGTGGTTTATGGTTTCCCCAGATTAAAAACTCATTGCAAGGTGTTGATGGTAGTCCGTAACGAAGGTGGCAAGTTCAAGAATTACCTTCATCTTTCCACAGGTAATTATAATCAGACAACAGCACGTCTTTATACAGACATAGGATTTTTCACATCTGACGTTCAATTTGGTTTCGACGCAACTCAGTTATTTAACTATTTAACAAGTTATTCGCACCCACAGCAATGGAAGGAGTTCATTGTTGCCCCGGTAACGATGTACAATCGAATTATGGATATGATAGATCGCGAAATAGCATTATCCACTCCAGAAAATCCAGGATTGATTTTTGCAAAAATGAATCAATTAGCCCATCGCGATGTAATTCCTAAGTTATACGAGGCATCGCAAAAAGGTGTGCAAATAAAATTAATTGTTCGTGGAGTTTGCTGTTTATTGCCAGGAGTGCCGGGCGTAAGTGAGAACATTGAAGTTCGGTCGATTTTAGGTAGATTTTTGGAACATTCCCGTATTTTTTATTTCAAAAATGGAGGCAACGAAGAGTTTTACCTCTCGAGTGCCGATTGGATGAGCAGGAATCTTCACAATAGGGTAGAATTAATGTTCCCGATATACGAACCACATATAAGGAAGCAATTATGGGAAATTATAGATGCAAACTGGCGGGATAACAGTAAGTCCTGGAAATTATTGCCAGATAGAACTTATCAAAAAATCACACCATCGGAGGGTGAAGAAGTATTTATTGCTCAGGATTATTTTTTAAGCAAAATCAGTATTAATTCAAAAAATCGCAGGATGCAAAAATGATTAATGGTAAGAAGATAGCGGTTGTCTTACCTGCATACAACGCCGAAAAAACTTTGGAGCAAACCTATCGCGAAATACCATTGGATATAGTAGATTTTGTGATTTTAGTTGATGACTATAGTAAGGATAACACTTCCGAAGTAGCACATAAATTGGGTATCAAATACGTTTTTCGCCACGAAAAAAACCTTGGTTATGGAGGTAATCAGAAAACGTGCTTTAATCAAGCATTGCAATTGGGTGCAGATATTATTATTATGCTTCATCCCGACTATCAATATACCCCAAAGTTGCTACATTCAATGGCTTATCTTATTGCAAACGATGTTTATCCTGTTGTCTTTGGTTCTCGAATATTAGGTATGGGTGCTCGAAAAGGGGGAATGCCACTATATAAGTATATAGCCAACAGGTTCCTTACTTTGTTCCAGAATATAATGATTGGCCAAAAACTTTCTGAGTATCATACTGGTTATCGAGCTTTTTCTGCCGATGTTCTCCGAAATATTGACTACGCAAATAATTCGAATGATTTCATTTTTGATAATCAAATTATATCCCAAATATTTTTCAAAGGTTATGAGATTGCCGAAATAACTTGTCCAACAAAGTATTTTGCGGAAGCTTCGTCTATTAATTTTAGCAGAAGCGTCAAGTATGGCTTTGGAGTTCTCAAGGTTTCATTTTTACACTTTTGGGCAAGATTGGGAATTTATAAATCAAAAATATATAAATAAATTAATTAGTTGAATAGTATGAAAAATTTAATATTAATAGTAATAACTTTATTACTTGTTCAATGCAATATATATAGCAATCAAATTCAATTAAACTACGATATTTCGGTGGAAGTGCAACCAGAAAAGCGAAGTTTGAGCTCGACCTCCATTATTACTTTTAACTCCGAAATCCCCGATAAACTTGAGTTCAGGTTGCTTAAATCATTGAAATTTTCAAATCTAACTGCAATTGGCTTCGACTTTGTCGAGAAGATAGATGATGAGGATTATCGTTTGATTATTTTTTCAAAGCAAAATGATGCAAATAAATTTAGGATTGTTTTCAATTTCAATGGGGAAGTGTTCAATATGCCCCGCGAAACAAACCTTACTCAACGCCATTCAAATTCTTTGGGCATAATTTCGGATAAAAGCAAAGAGGGAATATATTTGCCGGCTGGATCTTTCTATCCCTATGTGGTTGGCAATTTGGTAGCAAATTATAAAATTGAAGTAAAGACTAATAAAAGCTATTCCGTTGTATTGAGTGGAAATAAAGTAAACGAATCCACACAGCAGGATGATGTGATAACTAATTGGGAAACTCCCTTTCCGGTTGATGAAGTTACTATGGTGGGCGGACAATTTAAAAAATACACCAGAGAATTCGACAAACACAAGTTTAATTTGTTTACCTACGACACGACAAATTTAGCAGACCGATATTTATCGGCAGTGATTGAGCATTATCAAATTTTTACGGATTTGTTTGGCGAATACCCATTTAATGAATTTAGCATAGTTGAGAACTTTTTTGCTACTGGCTTCGGGATGCCGGGTTATACATTGCTTTCTGGGCGATTATTGGCTATGCCATTTGTAACATTGTCCCCTGGTTCGCTTGCCCACGAATTTGTACATAACTGGTGGGGCAACAGTGTTTATGTGGATTACGACAAAGGTAACTGGTGCGAAGCATTGACCACATTTTGTTCTAATTACTATTACAATGTTTACAAAAACAAAGAAAATGAACAGATTGATTGGCGTAAAAAAGCATTGCTGGCAATCGACGATTTGCCCAAGGAAAAGAATTATCCCGTTAAAGATTTTAAATATCAACGAGATATGTTCGATGCAGTAGTGGGATATTCCAAAGGGGCATTTGTATTTTATGAAATTTACAAACTACTTGGTAAAGATGCTTTCTTTGCGTCGTTGAAACAATTAGCCAAAGATTTCAAAGGAAAGCGTGCGTATTGGGACGATATAGTCGAAATTTTCGACAAACATGCTCCTAATGATTTAAAAAAGACAATTAATATCCGGCAGTTCATCAAAGACTGGTTGAATTCAACCGACATTCCACAAATCGAAATCGTTGGTAATAAAGCGAGAAAAACTCCAAATTACAAGTTGGAATTACAGATAAAAAAATCAACAAAACTTGCTACCACAATTGAGTTGAATATTAATCGAAATGGTAGTTGGGAGAGTAAATCCTTTTTTCTTAAAGATAATTTAACAACAATATCGCTCGACAATGCCGAGAATGTAACCGAGGTGATATTAGATAGAAATTACACAGGTTTGCGAAAATTATTCAAGTGGGAAAAACCCTACACCTTCAATAAAATTTTATCGAGTGAACCAATTATCGTAGTTCCTTCCGAAAATTCTGCTAATTACGAAATTGCTAAGAAATTTTACGATGAAATGATTGCAAGTGGCTACAAGTGTTCATTAATGTATTCCGACAAATTCAATCCGAAAGATGCTCAGAATAAATCCATAATTGCATTGGGCAATTCGGGAGATAACAAGGCAATCGAAGTAATTAAAACCAGTTTACTAACCGAAGTTTCGATGAATAACGATGATATAGTATACAATGGTGGGAAGCTTGCAACAAGCGAGAGTGTTCTAATGGCAAATGTGGAGCATCCATTTAACACAGAAAAATATGCATGTATAATCAATTTTGACAAACTAAGTTCGTTCGACCCGTTACGAAGATTATTTCACTATCAAAGTTATTCGTTAGCACTACTCGACATAAAAAAACCTGGCAAACCGGTGTTTTCCACAGAGATATTTCCAAAAATTCAAGACAGAAATCAACAAATAATCAAACTTAAGTAATGAAACTGAAAGATATTCCAGGCACCAATGCTATAAGGCATCTCAAAAATTCAAAAGTAAATTTTGAAGCTTTTGGATATGAGTATCAAGAAAAGGGAGGGACTCACCAAACAGCAGTAGAACTTGGTGTGGACGAACATTCAGTGATAAAAACCTTAGTCTTCGATGCCGACGACGAACTTGTTGTTGTGTTGATGCATGGCGATAAGGAAGTATCCACAAAGGAATTATCGCGAATTCTTGGGGTTAAACAAACAAGTCCCGCCGAACAAAAAAAGGCAATGAATGCCACATGTTATCAATTTGGTGGCACAAGTCCTTTTGGATTACGAAAAAAAATACCAATTTTTGTGGAAGAAACAATTTTGGACCTAAATGAAATATACATAAACGGCGGAAAGCGAGGACTAATCGTAAAAATTCTCAGTTCCGATCTCGAAAAACTCATTGAATTTCAGAAGGTGAAAGTAGGTATTTAAAAAAAAATTTGCATACAGTTGAAACAAAATCGCACTTTCATGGATTTATAATATAATAGAAAATGCAAAAGTGAAAAATGTTTTTTAAAATTAATATACGAATTCTGTTAATTGTTGCTATAGCAGCAATTACAAGTATTTTGCCTGCTAATGGGCAATTTAATCTTCCTCAATTCCTACTTCAGACGCAAAATATCAGGAATATGAGTAATTTTGGAACTGAGTTCTCATTCACAATTCCACAAACTATAATGAAAACCAGTGGAATAAATCCTACAATAAAATTAGTGATTTATTCCTATAACGAAGCTTTAGTGGAATTGAGCATTCCGTCCAAATCCTGGAAGGAATCTGTGGAAATACCCAAGAATATAGAAAAGATTATCGAAATCCAACCAGAAATTGCATTCCCAGGACTTATTAGTAGTCAAATTCCAGTTTTTACTGAGTCAATTTTCAAGAAAAGTGCAATTCGTTTAGTTAGCGATTACCCAGTTGCAGTTTATTTAGTCGTTTCGGGTGATGACCAAGGCGAAGCAACGATGCTGTTGCCGGTAAGTTCTTTAGGCTTGAATTATTCACTTTCGAGTTATATCGATCCAACTTCGCAGATTGCATCACTCATCCCATTTCCAGCAATTGCAGGAATTTCGGCACCTTTCGACAACACAAGAATTACTGTTAAACGCTATGGCACAATGGTTTCCCAATTTCCGATATCTAAAACATTAGATGCCGGAGATTGCTGGTATCTTTATTTCGCCGGTAATTATGGCGATTTGAGTGGAGTGGAAGTAACTGCTGATAAACCAATTTCGATTTTGACTGCCAATCAATTTGCGTATATTCCCATTCAGAATAAACCCGGAAACTATTTGTTGGAAATGGAATTGCCCACTATGTTGTGGGGTAAATCTTATCATATACCAAAATACCTTAAAAGAGTTCAGAATCCGATTACTAAAATCTATGCCAATCAACCCGATACAAAAATATTTGTAAATGGCACCTACCTTACCACGCTTCTTTCTTCGACAAATCCAAGCAATTTCGTTGAGCATCGTATACCATTTACAAACGTCAATGGAATCGAAGTAATATCTGCCGACAAGCCTATTGCTGTGAATGTGTATCAAACAGCTTATACCGAGGAAATTCCAAATCGCGATTTTATGTTGCCAAACAGAATTTGTCTTGTTCCAATCGAGCAATATAGCAAATCTTTGTTGATGAATGCCCCTCGGTACTTGTTGATTAACCCAAATACTCAGTTCAATTTAGTTTTAATCACCAAAGTGAACATCGATGGGTCGATACCCGATAATTTGGAAATATCTTACTGGAACAACAATACACAAGTGAAGCAGAAAATATCTCAAATGAATATAATCGACAAAAAGGATGTTAATTACATTGCAGGCGACAGATATTCGCAGCTAACAATACCAATTACATTTAAATCGAACTTCGAAATATTTGGGGAGAGTTTTTCTGCATATATTATAACAACCGATGGTGAAGCATTTTCGGGATTTTCTGGAGGTATAAACTTCAAAAATATGCTCACTGGAGATAGCGAACCACCAAGACCGATATGGACTCAATACTGCGACGGAACTGTAACCGGAATTACAACAGATTATCCCGAAGACAATCAAATTCGTTCGAACCTAAATTTGCCTATTTACCATTCAAATGTTAGTAAAAATTTCGAGAAAGCTTTTACCACTGTCGTACCCGGGACTACCAAGTCAATGAGTTGGAATCTGAAGGTGCGCAATAAATCCCAAAATGCCTTTGCAGTTATCACATTCCGCGATTATGCAGGAAACGATACAACAATTACGATAGAATATAAAGCATATAACTTGCTTGTTACACCCTCAATTATTGATTTTGGTAATGTTCTCCCCGGTACTATTCATACGAAGGATGTGAAAATAAAAAATATTACTGATACAATTATCACACTCAATCAACTGGAATTAAAACAATTGAATCAATCTTTCCGATTACCTAAGGATTTTAAACCAATCGAGCTGATGCCCAATCAGGAAATTGATTTAAAAGTTGAATTCTTTGCCGAAAAATCGGGTTTATACGAAGATTCGCTTGGTGTGAATAATGGGTGTTACACGCATTTTTATTCCAAATTAAGTGCTCGAATAGGTGACGCAAAGATAATAGCAACAGATATAAATTATGGCGATGTTCTTATTAATTCCCAACAAGTAGCCGAAGCTCAAATTACTAATATCGGGGAAAACGAATTGATAATTTGGAACTATACTGTTTCCAATCCAAGCGAAATTGTTGTGGATTTCGGTAAATATATCGATTTGGATAAACCTCTAATCTTAAAACCAAATGAAACCCACAAATTTAAAGTATTCATAACTGCCAATAAAGAAAAATTCTACAATGAAACTATAACGTTCCATTCTAATGCAAAAGGAAACGACAGTATAACTTACATTACAGCTAAAGCCATAAAACCTGGCTTGCTCACAACTTCCTTGAATTTAAACAAAGTTCGCAAAGATAAAAGTTTAAATCCAGTACCTATAAAATACCAGAATGCAATTAAGATTGAGAACACAGGAAACACACCATTGACAATTCAGGAAGTAAGAATAGACCCTTTGAGCAATAATCCCGGAGCATTCGATGTTATTTTTTCGGGAGTTGTTGGCAAAACATTGAAACCCAAAGAAAAGTTATTCGTGGACGTAAATTTCTTCCCAATTCAATTAGGTGAAAACAATATTACATTGGAATTCATTACCGATTTGCAGCAAATTGCTCAATCCACGATAACAGCATTTGTAGTTATACCAAAAGTAATTGTGGACGCCAAGACTGTAGAATTTGATTCAACTTTGGTACGATCAACTTTGAACGAATCGCTGCGAACAATTAAAATCACCAATCTGAAAGAAAATGAATGGGAATACGCCGATACAGTAACAATTTACGGTATTAAGTCATTCGACAAAAAACTGGCATTAACTAAAGATGAATTTCTGGAATTACCGTTCTATTTCAACGAAAAAGCCTACCAATTTCCAAAGATTATCCTCCCTGGTGAATCACTAACGCTCGATTTCTTGTTCAATGCCAAACAAACAGCATGGAACACTGCCGAACTGTTAATACTGACGAATGCAGATGAAGACCCGGACTTGTTATTAAAAGGATGGGGATTGGATAGAGTCCTTTCTATAACAGATTTAAGTTTGGAAACATGTGTTGGCAATGTTACCGAAGGTATTTGCAAAATTAAAAACAACTCATCCCAAGCAGTAGAAATTACAAAATTGGAACTGACAAATTCGAATTTTTTCGAGATAATTAATCCAATTCAGGACAAAGAGAAAATTGAACCTAATACTGAATATTCCGTAAAAGTCAGATTTAAACCAACAACAACTACTTTGCAGTTTTCGGATCTGTTATGTTATTTATCTGGCGACAATATACCATCGCTTTCAGCCAAATTGACTGGAAAATCCAATTTTTACGAAATCGAAAGCACCGTATCGCCAATTTCTCAGAATGTCCTTGTTGGTAATGAAATAAACTTGCGATACATAATTCTTCCATCAAAAGAAAAAATTGTACAATTCGAAAATGAATTCCATATCAAAATAAATTTTACTGAGGAATTCCTCAAATTCAATCCCAACTCGATTAAACTGGGAAAGAATTTAAGTGGTAAATGGAAAGTTTCGGATATCTATTCACCCCGGAAGTTCGGAGAAATTGAATTTGATTTGATTAGCTTATCGGGCAATCAAAAAATTGATATAGGTGATTTTATTGAATTAGGTTTTTACACTTATTTGCCACAAAACCAATCAAATATTGGCAATATCGGAATTAATGCAACTCCAAAGAATAATCAGTGCTTCAACTTAAACCAGCAAACAGCAACTGTTAACCTGATCATCGGTTGTGGAGGTGAATTACAAAAATATATTGTTGGCGAAAACAACTATTATTTAAATGTGACTAATAAAACAGCAGAATCGAACTCATTGGAAATAGATTTTGGAATTGCATTCGATAACTACACTAATTTAGTAATTTTCAATTCGATTGGCGAAAAAGTTGTAGAATTAGTAAACGGTCAGTATAAATCCGGAAATTACAAAAAGGAAGTTGATTTGACCAATCTTTCGAGCGGACTTTATAATGTTTATATGCAATCAGGAGAATATAACCAAACAGCAAAAATTATAATTAACAAATAAAAATTAGAAATTAATTTTGTGGAAAAATAATTTTTTCGTAAGTTTGTATTCCTATAAAAATTAATATTGAAAAAAATGTTAGCATTAGTCGAAATATCAGGTGGTCAATTCGAGGTTGAGAAATCTAAGAAATTGACAGTTCCGCTACTCGAAGGAAACGATGGCGATGTCCTTGAGTTCAAGAACATATTTATGTTCAACGAAAACGGAAACTTAAGTATCGGACAGCCCTTCGTCGAAGGAACAGTTACAGCTAAGATTCTTGGCGAAAAACGAGATAATAAAATTCATGTTTTCCATAAAAAACGCCGTAAGGGTTATCAAAAAATGAATGGGCATCGTCAGAGATACTCATACATTGAAATTCTTGACATTGTAAAAAATTAAGAGGGAAAAATGGCTCACAAGAAAGGTGGTGGTTCATCTAAAAACGGAAGAGATTCAAACTCTCAACGCCGTGGTGTTAAAAGATTTGGTGGCGAATTTGTGAACGCTGGCAATATTATTGTTCGCCAAGTAGGTACTAAATTCCATCCAGGCAATAATGTAGGTTTGGGTAGAGATTATACTATTTTCTCGTTAATTGATGGATATGTTAAATTCGAATGGAAAGACAAAGAACACAAGCAAATCAGTGTCTATCCAAAGGAAATTATCAATTAATATAAATTGATTTTTTCAAATCTCAAAAAAAATACTTTTACGAGGCTACTGCAAGGTAGCCTTTTTTATTTTTGTTTCGTCACTACTAAATCAAATACTTATTCATAATTGCTTAATTTTGCTATTTTGGAAATTACAATATGATAAAACGTTATACCCGTCCCGAAATGGATAGAATATGGTCAGATGAAAATAAATATAATATCTGGTTGGAAATTGAATTGTTAGCAACAGAAGCGCATTGCGAACTTGGAGTGTTCGATAAGGATATTGCAACCAAAATACGCCAAAAAGCAAAAATAAATTCGCAGAGAATATTGGAAATCGAAGAGACAACCAAGCACGATGTGATTGCTTTCCTTACCAATTTAGAAGAATCAATCGGAAACCTTTCGGCTTGTGTTCATTATGGGATGACCTCGAGTGATGTGTTGGATACCGCTTTTTCAGTTCAGATAAAACAAGCAGGTGAGCTAATTCTGACAGGATTGGAAAAATTGGCAACCGCACTCAAATCCAAAGCAACTGAGCATAAATATTTACCCGCAATTGGTCGTTCGCATGGGATACACGCCGAACCAATTACATTTGGTTTGAAATTTGCACTTTGGTATGCCGAAACTTTACGTAATATCCAAAGATTGAAAATTGCTATCGATGATTGTGCTGTTGGGATGATCAGTGGTGCAGTAGGTACTTACGAGCATATTTCCCCAAAAGTAGAGGAATATGTGTGTGCAAAGTTAGGATTGAAACCCGAAAGTATCTCCACTCAAGTAATTCAGCGGGATCACCACTCCTATTTCTTGTCCACTTTGGCAATAATTGCATCCACTCTCGAGAAAGTCGCAGTAGAACTTCGCCACCTTCAGCGAACCGAAGTTTTAGAAGCCGAAGAGCACTTTTCTGCTGGTCAGAAAGGAAGTTCGGCTATGCCTCACAAACGAAATCCAATCAGTGCCGAAAACATAACTGGCCAGGCTCGCCTTATCCGTAGCTATGCTCTGGCGGCATTCGAAAACAATGCTCTTTGGCACGAACGCGATATTTCGCACAGTTCTGTCGAAAGGGTGATTTTCCCCGATGCTACAATTTCGTTGGATTATATTTTGAACCGAACAATCAATTTAATTCAAAATTTGAAAATTTATCCCGAAAATATCGAAAGAAACTTGAATTTAACACGCGGATTAATCTTTTCGCAAAAGGTATTGCTATATTTAACCAACAAAGGTATTGCCCGTCAGAAAGCTTATGAATTGGTGCAAAAATCTGCTATGCGAAGTTGGAACGAGCAAATTCCATTTTTGCAAACTTTATTAGAAAATTCCGATTTGATGGAAAAAATTACCAAAGAGGAAGTAGAAGAGCTTTTCAGTTTTAAAGAGATTTTCGAAAAAGTTGATTACATTTACCAAAGACTTCAAATAAATTAAAATGTTATCATTATTTAGTGAGTATGAATTTTGGAATGATTTATTGACGCTTGATTTGGAATTGATTAAAAAAAACTACTTTACATTATTAACTTCACATAAACTTTTCTTATCTATTTTCGTATAATTGGATAAAAAAAAGGAGCATAGTTTATATGAAGATTTTTTTGACAACAATTTTATTTTTGTTTTTTATAAATTCATTTGTAATTTTTGCTGACGAACAAACACAATATGTTCAAACAATCAAAGGTAATGTGGTTAATGCCAAAAATTTGCTACCTGTTGTTGGGGCAAGCATTTCCGTTGTTGGTACCAAGTTGGGAGCTTATACAACCAAAGAAGGAAACTTTAGAATCCCAAATATTCCAATTGGACGCTATTCAATCAAGGTAACGGCAATTGGTTTCGAGCCTCGAATTTTCAATCTTCTGCTTACTTCGGGTAAGGAATCGGTGCTTAATGTGCAATTAAACGAAGATGTAGTGCGATTGCAGGAATTAGTTGTAACTGAGAAAAAAGCAAACTTTAAACCAATCAACGAATCTGTGATAGTGAGTGCAACCGAATTTAGTATCGATGATGTTCAGCGGTTTGCTGGAAGCCGTATGGATCCGGCTCGTATGGCACAGAATTTTGCAGGTGTTTTGGGAGCAAATGATACACGAAACGACATAATTATTCGAGGAGGTTCGCCAATCGAACTGCTTTGGAGGATCGACGGATTGGATATCCCAAACCCTAACCACTTTGCAACCCAAGGTGCAACCGGAGGTCCTGTTGGGGGCAATAAATACCATGCTATTAGATAATAGTGATTTTCTTACGGGTGCGTTTCCTGCAGAATACTACGACAAAAACTCCGGAGTTTTCGATTTACGGTTTCGTCAGGGCAATAAAGAACGTTATGAGTACTACGGACAAGTTGGTTTTAATGGTTTCGAACTTGGTGCCGAAGGTCCTTTGCCACTCTCGGCTGGTTCGTTTATGACTAGCTATCGATATTCATTTCTAGGCTTATTGAAAGCATTGGGTGTAAACTTCGGGTTTTCGGGCATTCCCAATTATCAGGATTTCGCATTCAAAGCTGATATAACAAATTTTGGCAATCATCAATTATCATTAACTGGTATTTGGGGTACCAGCGATATTCACATTAAGGAGTCGGAAACAGAAAGTGTTTATACGGGCGACCAGGACATAAAAAATGGCACTGATTTTCTGGGTGTTGCATCAAACTGGACATATTTAATATCCGATAAGTTATATTTGAAAACTATGTTAGGTACTTCTTTATCGCAGTTTAGCACTTATCTGGATTCGGTAACAACAGACGAAAACAACAAAGTGCTGACCCTATCTACCTGGTTCGATACTAAAACCGACGAAAATTATCACACAATAAAATCGGTATTGAATTATTCACCCTCCAAATCGCACTTTTTCAAACTTGGAGCTGAATATCGATATAAATTCTTCAAATTCAACGAAAAAAGATTTACTGCCAGTGATGACGGAAATTTGTATGAACTAAATGCAGATGATAACACCAATCAATTATTTTCTTTTGTGGACTGGAACGATAGAATCACACAAAATTTATCTACTACATTGGGACTTGCTACCAATTACCTTCAAGTATCTAACAAAACCTATTTCGATCCGCGAGCATCTATTAAATACAATTTGGCGGATAATCATTCATTAAGTTTGGGTTTTGGGGTTAATCATCAATCGTTGCCATTAACGGTTTACTATCAATCCGAATTCAATAAACAATTGGAAAGTATGCGGTCTATCCATTATGTCCTAGGTTATAACGGACGGAGAGCTAAGCGAAGTATTGTAAATATTTTGTTTAGCTCTTGTTCGGCGATGGTTCGCTTCGCCGAACCACGCTTGGCTCTCCGTCCGTTCATAGAGATGAGCGAAGCGAATCTCGATGAACTGGTTAATAAACGAAGACATGGTATTCAAACTCGAAACTTATTACAAAGATCTATCCAAGGTTCCAGTTGATTATAATGAAGCAAATTCGTTTTCTTTGCTCAATTCCGGTGCTAATTTTGGGCGAGTGTTTGCTGCGGATTCTTTGTTTAGCGATGGGATTGGTCGCTCCTATGGTGCTGAGTTAACATTTATCAAGCATTTTACTAATCATTATTATCTTACTTCCACTTTATCGTATGTACGACAGCAATACCGAGGTTCCGATCAAGTTTGGCGTTGGGGTGCATTCGACAACCAGTTTATTATAAATTTATTAGCTGGTTACGAATTAGTTATTTCGCCCTCGTTTGCGATTGAATTTGCCAGTCGTTTTACTATTGCTGGCGGATCGCCCTATACACCAATCGATGCAGCGAAGTCCAATAAATTTAGCCAAACATATTACTTGGATAACCAGGCATTTTCGCTTCGTAATCCTAATTACCAAAGAATGGATTTTAGAATTGATTTTCGGGATAATTACAAATCTTTTGCAATAATTAGTTATATCTCTGTCGAAAATCTATTAAATCATCAAAACGTATTGATGAGAATTTGGGACAAGAAAAATCAGAAGGAAAAAATCATATATCAATTAGGTCCATTTCCTCTTGGTGGATTCAGAATAGAATTTTAGTTTCGTATCTATTATTCTTTTATAGCAATTTGAAATTACATTATTAATTACAAATCGTGTATCTCACTAAAATTCGCTCAATTATGCATAATTTTGTTTTTTTGGTTAGAGAAAAAATGCAAAATAGTATTATCATCCATGAAGTGGGATTGCGGGATGGGCTTCAATCCGTCGATAGAATTATTGAAACAAATAAGAAAATTGAGTGGCTCGACAAATTAATTGCATCCGGTGTGAGACATATTCAGGTTGGCTCATTTGTCAATCCCAAGGTTCTTCCCCAAATGGCAGATACCGATGTATTATTCAGTATTCTTAACCAACGGCAGGATTTGCCCAAGGATTTAGTTCTAACTGCGCTAATATTGAATGAAAAGGGAATGGAAAGGGCAATCGAAGCAAAAGTAAATAAAATACTTATGGGAGTATCGGCAAGCGAAACCCATAGCTTCAAAAATACTAAAATGACTATCGATGAAGCAGCTAGCAGGATTATAAGTATCGCAAAGGAATGTGTTGCCGAGGGATGCGAGGTACAAGTGTCGGTGCAATCGGCTTTTGGTTGTGGCTTTGATGGTAAAATTCACGTTACTCGTGTTCTCGATTTAGTGGACAAATACTTGCAAAACGATTTGAAGAATATCAGTTTAGCCGATACTGCAGGGCATGCTAATCCAAAACAGGTGGAAGAGATATTTTCGAAAATAAAGAAAATTGATCAAAATGTAGAATTGGCTTGCCATTTTCATAATACTTATGGAATGGGATTAATTAACATTCAGACTGCAATTGATTGTGGGGTGCGATACATCGAAACTTCATTTGCTGGCATTGGAGGTTGTCCGTTTACAAAAGTTCCAGCCGGCAATGTTGCAACCGAGGACTTTGTGCATTATTTATGGCGACAAGGCTACGAGACCAACATTAACTTGGATTTATTGATAGAATTAGCAAAAAATGTGGAGCAATATCTTGGTTATAAGTTACCGGGATATGTTTACAAAACAGGTAAAATAAATTGGAATTAAAAAAATGAAAAAAATTTTAGAAGGTATTCGCGTAATTGATTTAACTAATGTATTATCCGGACCATTTGCAACACTTCATTTATCACTATTAGGTGCTGAAGTAATCAAAATCGAAAATCCAAAAGATGGAGATTTAGCACGAAAGTTAGGATCTAAGTCCGAATTTAACAAAAAGTTGATGGGAACAAGTTTTTTGGCACAAAATGCCAACAAAAAATCATTAACTCTAAATCTTAAGTATCCCGAAGCAAAGGAAATATTTAAGAAATTAGTCGAAGTGAGCGACATTGTTGTCGAAAATTTTCGTCCAAGGGTGATGGAACGGCTTGGCTTGGGATATGAAACTTTAATTGAAATCAATCCACGAATAATTTACAGTGCTATTTCGGGTTTTGGTCAGGATGGACCCGATGCCGACAAACCAGCTTACGATCAAATTATACAGGGATTAAGCGGCGTGATGGCAATCAATGGCGACCAGCGTCTCAACCCATTGCGGGCTGGTTTCCCTGTTTGTGATACAGTAGGGGGATTGAATGCCGCATTTGCAATAATGGCGGCACTCTACAATCGAGAAAAAACAGGCGAAGGGCAGTTTATCGATATAGCTATGCTCGATTCAATTATGCCATTAATGGGGTGGGTTGTGTCCAACTGGATGCTTGCCGGCCAGCAGCCGCAGCTCTTGGGAAATGATAATTTTACTGCTGCTCCTTCGGGCGTTTTTCGTACTGCCGACGGGGTAATGAATATTGCGGCAAATAAACAAGAACAATGGGAGGATTTGTGCGATTTAATTGGTTGCCCTGAACTAAAAGACGACCCTCGATTTAAAGAGCGTGACACACGTAAGGCAAATCGGTTCGAACTTACTCCTATTCTCGAGAAAAAGTTAATGCAAAAACCAACAAATTATTGGGTAGATTTATTTAACACAAAAGGAATACCATCGGGTGAGATACTTACATTGCAAGATGCACTTGATCAAGAGCAACTTGCACACCGTCGAACATTCAACGAAGTTGATATCCCAGAAGTTGGCCGATATCCATTGTTCAATCTTACTGCCAAATTTTCGAAAACACCTGGCTTCGTGGAAACTCCTCCGCCTTTGTTAGGGGAACATAATAACGAGGTTTTAGAAATGATAGGATTGACCAACGAGCAAATTCAGGATTTAAGAGCTAAAATGATTGTATAAAAAAAATAGTTAGTTTATACTAAATAACATTTCGTTTCGTTATTTAGAAAAAAGGAGTACTTATGAATAACTTTATTGACGATTTGAAATCTGTTTATTCCAAAGCCGGATATATTAGAATACTCGATCCACACGCATTGGAGATTGGTGTTCGTCCTGGCGATAATGTTGTTGTATTATCATTAAGTGATTTAGGTAGATTAACCGGACATGTATGCCCAGCTGTAACTTCTGCTTATTTTATTGTAAAAGCAGCGTTAAAAAATCTTTGCCCAGAGGAAATTCCAAGCAGAGAGAATTATTTAGTAGCAGTCCCAAAGTACGATGATATGGCTTTGGTTTTTTCTTATGTTTTAGATGCATTCCCCGCACAAAGGGACGATTCGGATGCAAATCCAAAAATGTTTTTGGATAAATCACTTGCAGAAGATAAAGAAAATGTGAAATTTGTTTTCAAAAACATAACTTCCGGAAAAATCGTTTGTGTTACATGGAAAAAGCAATTCGCTATGCCATTGGATATCCGTCAGAAAATGATGGAATACAAGAGTAAAGGTGTAAGACAAAAGTACGAATATATCGACTATTTGGAATGGAATACTTTTGTTAATGCCCAAGTGGAACGAATAATCAACATTTCGAACAACGAAATGCTCGATATAGAAGAGAAGGATTACGATTTTCCCGGCCAAATGAAAATGAGTTTAGTATAAAAGATATTTTCTCTTTTTAGCAGAAATTGAATTTGTTTGCCACCATTAAATTATTTGTATATATTTGGTGGCATTTTTTATTACTTCTTTGGTTGTATAGCCTTTATATTCTTCCAAAAATTCTGAAACAAACTTTTTATCAGTTTTTGAATATTCTCTTAAAACCCATCCAACGGCAGTTTTACAAAATCTTTCATTCCGTTTGATAAGTGCAGCCGAGAATTGATATATTATCTCTTTATGTTGTGAAAAGTTATTACATTGAGCGAATGGAACTAAAGAAGCTCTTGCTTTCCACAAATTATTGCTTTCAATCCATACACTAAATGTATTAATTGCAATTGTTGGCTTATAATTTAAAATTTGGGATAAGAAGCGAACACATAGCCAGTCGCATACATTCCAGTCCTTTATTAATTCTTTGTCGAACCATTCTGATATTTTCGAAATTTTTTCATGTTCATATATTTTATCCAAGTATATTTGCATAAAAATAATTGCAGTTAATTTGTCTTCAGTATATTCACTTCTCATTAGATGATTTAGAAAATTCATCTGCTCATCTAATTCCTGTTTTAACAAAGAATACTCGACTGTAACTTGTTTTACAATTTCTCTAATTTCTGGTATTCCAACTCCTTTCGATTTAATGTCGTGCTTTACGTAATTTTCAAGCCACTTTGCCTTATCGGTGTTCCCAATCGATGAAATCCTGTTTTGTATAATTGCAGATATGTCAGTCATATTTAATCATCTAAGTTTGATTTTAGAATAATCCTTAATAATGGCAAGCTAATCTAATTATCGGAATATTTAGAACAGTTGTATAGCTTCCCACTTTTCATTAGCAAATAAAATATTGGTATGGGTGCAGTACATTCTATTAACTATTTGATAATACAAAGTTGTGAATTCTTATATCAATTAAAGTTGGAATACTTAATGCATTTCCTTTTCGGTCCTGGGGAGTAACAAGTCTAACCGATGGAAAAACAACACTTTCTGATGTCTTATGCTCTAAAATAACATTTGCTGCTTTGGCGAGTTTGCTTATTATATCGTCTGTGTAATTATGTTGTTTTAATAAACCAGTCTTATTGTCGAAATAAAATTCTTGCTTTCTGCTATGTGTCGGTATGCTATCTGGGAATTTTGCTGTAAGAACCCCGATATCTTTTTCTGTCCATTGTATCATGGTATTTGTTAATAAGAAAGGGAAAGTGAAGTAATTCCAAAAAGCATAGTTGGCGAAGTAGGCCATATCCAAATCGTCCCAATAAAAAAGTCTCCTGCCGTTAGGAAAATAACTTCTTGCATCTTTTCGTTCCTCTATAATACTTCCATTGGAAACTTGAAGTCTGACATCTGTACCATCAAGTACGTCAGAGATTAGTTTTTCTTTTCCAATTGGAGTGATAACAGAAAAAGGTCTGTCAATTTCCATTTTTATTTTGGCTTTTTCAAAGAACGGCTTCTTTTTATAGTAAATGCAAGTCCTTTTACCGAGACTTCTGCTTCGATATATTTATGGCTTTTCCATAATTCTATACCACCATATGCATCAATTGCAAGTTTTGCTGTTTGGGTTAATTTCATTTATGTCCCGAAAACTTAAAAATGATAAAAGTAGCCAAAAATGCTTCCAATAGACTCAAAGGAATTGCTAAGGGCAGGATACCGAATGGTAAAACACCTAAATTTCCGACAACGAGCCACATTAAAACAAATCCAATAAACCAAGATAAAATAGCCGTCTGTATCAATGTAAACTTTCGGGAAATTATAAAAACAACAATAGCAAAACATAACGACCATATTCCCCAAATTACACCATTAACAGGTTGTTCAGGAAAAATCATTCCCAGCTTGTGATAATGTTCTGTCCACAAGTTGTGTAATATAAATGTGTTGCGAACAAACTCAGAAATGCTTATCCAAATAGTAGCCAGCAAGATTGGCAAAATTTTGTTTTTCATAATTTCAATATTTTAAATTTATCTTATTCATAAATTACTTAGTCAAGACGGCATGCAAATCGAAGTATTATCTAAATATGTAAAATCCTTTCTATTAGGAATAATTAAGGACTCCGAAGAATTGTACTATCCGTGCTTACAAATGTATCAGCAAAGTATTGAACCCGCAACTTTAGGCAAACCGTTGTTAAAAGTTAAGTTACTTTGCTCTCATTTTGTTTCCTTTCGGATTGTGGGTTACTTCTGCAAGTCCGAGTGCTTCCATAAGTGGTGGAATGTACATTCCCACTCTCCCACGAAATCCTTTTTTTAGACCATACCAACCACCAACAGGATTGTTTTCGGAGCGCCCCCAAGCTTCAACCGTTCCTGCTTTTACTGGTTTTTGTTCGTCAGCACTGCCAAGTTCCATCCAGTCGCCGTGATTCTTCAACATTGTGTGCAAGTCGTCTAATATGTCGATGTTATACAACAAAACTGTTTTGCCTACTGTGCAAACTAAAACATCTTTACCTTCTTTTTGGTCAATGTGAATAGTGTATTCACTCGTCAATGGTGGTGTTTTTAACACCATTGGTTTTTCTTTTGTTCCTATGTTGTAAGCCATATTAAATTATTTAATTTGTTTTGGAAATTGTTTCTGCTTCATTTTTTAAGTCGTTTGCATATTGCTCAAATATTTCGTCAAATAAAGGGATCATTTTAGAAAATAATGGGAATAGTGGTCCCCCAATTTTTTCTACCATAGTAAAGTTTGTTAAATTGTTGCCAATTGTCTTTAAGGTGTAAACTCTATTGCCCATAAAATCACCCCAAACTAATCGGTTGTTGACATCAAATTCTTTCACTTTCAATTTGAATTCTCTTTTTGGGTCAAGCTTTGATTTTAATATGATTTTTTCCCCTTGGGCAATTGTCCCTTCGATTGAAATTATCGTAGAATTCCAACTGGGAAAATTGTTAGCATTGGTCAGTAATGCCCAAAATAATGCTTTTATCAGCTTGGATATCTATACTTACAGCCGTTTCGCGGCTAAAGGTCTTCTTTGTTGTAACGGCTTTGCCGCTTGATTGTACTGCTGCCATTTTATTTATTTTTAAGTTTAAAAAACCTTCTTGACGAATGAAAAAAAATATGTTATCTGTTGTTCGATTTTTTTTGGAATATTTCACCATTATATAATCTATTGTGTTCAATAAGTTTTAATTGCAAATCAGTTCCTTTCTGATTAGGGGTCAACTTATTATTTTAAAACGAAGGTTAAAATTATGTAATCTGCTAGATTCGTTACATTTTGTATAACCTATTAATTTTTTTACCGTAAAGTTATAACCAATGAACCCAATTTTAAACATTTAACTAACTTGGTACCTATCATTACTATAAAAACTAATAATAAATCCAATATGCTTTAAATTGACCCATTGAATTATATTCTAATGTAGGGAAAGGCAGCTTAATGAATGTCATTCCTTTTAATAACATTTTCAAAATCTCTGAATTAGTTTCAATTCTTGTCCAATCGATATCAAGCGAAAGCAGAAACTGGCGGTATCGTTGCGTTTCGGGGATGGCAACACCATTGTAGCTTGAAATGTTTTCGAATTCGCCATACATCCCATTAGCGCCATAACCAAATGCGATATTCAGCCATGTAGGGAGAGTTTGCCTGAGAACAATCTTATTCAAAGGAATTGAAAACCAATAAGTGTGGCCGTTATAGTCCTTGAGCAATCGGTTCATTGTAGTATTACCATAGTAATTGTTGGAGTTTTTGGAATACTCCGATTCCCAGTAGCTAAATTTATATTTAACTATCTGTTCGTTGAATAATAGTTCCTGACCAAATACCAAAGCAGAGCCCAGGGTATTGGCTGCAATATCGCCCCACGAAAAGCCCTATCCCTCGTGTATCCCGTCCATTATTTCAATAGGGAATTGCAGGACGAATCCCAAAGTGGAACCGAAAAGAAGCGATTCTTTTCGGGAGGCACCTAACTTTAACAAACCGAAATATCCAATGTAGCTGTAAACGTAACCTCCATACATGTGGCCAAATTTATCAACTTGCAAAAAAACCTCAATATCGTTGTAAAAATGAAACGGTACTCTATCCTTATCCTTGTACCAGGTATTGTTTAGTACGTAAATTGATGTTGCGTAATATGCTCCTGTAAAAGTCAATGCTTTGTATAAAGTACCTGTTTGAATCGTGCTTGTATCTTTTTCTGATTCTTGTTCCTGAGCTAACAGCACTTTGGGAGCAAAAATCAGTATTAATAAGAATAACCAAAATTTACAACAACCCATTTTTCTAATTTTCGAAAAAAGATGAACAAAAATACAAAAAATTTATCATTTACTATAGTTAATTCTTACTGATGATAATAACGCAATAATTATTATTAACATACCTAAAGAAGAATAAATTGTATGAATTATCTCGACAAAATTCAATATCAAGGTTTGTACATTTATCCAAATTATTAAAGCAAATCCCAAATACACAGTAAAAGTCCAGGAAAAATGATAATCCTTAATTAAATTTAATCTTTCTAGAATCTTATTATTAGGTTTTTTAATAAGAAAAAATACTACAAATATTGGAATCAATCCAAACAATGTCAGTAAAATCAATCCAGGTACTAAGTAATTATGAAAGATGGAATTCTTTAACAATCTTGTATCCATTTCAAAAAGCGAACCATCTGGTTGAATAATAAACCCTATACCGCCATATAAAGCACCAATTGAAAGAAACACTAGTAAAATAATCAAGAAATTTTTCATGTAATTTATTTGAGTAATTGATTTTTCAAAATATATTAATTTTTTTTTGATTTATAATTAACAAATTCGCATATAAGAACGGGTAGTATTTCAATTTATATCTAATTTCAAAGTTACTGAATTACCGCTCTGATTAATAAATTTAAAATTATTTTTCTCCAATACCTTTATCGAAGAAATATTAGAGTTGTCTGAAACTGCAGTTATCGATTTTACGTTTTTATTCATTTTGACCCATTTAATTAATCCAGAAATAGTTTCTGTCATATAGCCTTTGTTTCTATAATCCAAATCAGTCCCATAACCAATCTCAACATTACCAAACTCATTTGGCTCTCCATGAAAACAAATCCCCCCAATTATTGCCTTTTTACTTTTCTCTATCACAATCCACATTGTATAAAAATCAGAATCTTTTTTGTTATCAACAATATTTGGCAAAAGATCATTGATAATAGCTTCTCGCGCTTCATTATCAACCAATGATTGAGAAGGCGCCAATCCAAGACTTGCTGCAAAATCATCGGGAGAATCAACGTGTTTCTTTAATTCTTCTGCTGTAAGTGGTTTTATTAATAGTCTTTTTGTCTCAATCATACTTTAAAGGTCTATTATAGCATGTCAGCTTCTTGCTGCTTGACATTTTTTTTCTGCTTGTTTTAGCTTGTAACTTAAAAAATTAATAAAAAATTGATTTTTCAGTGTATTGAATAGTTAATTTTCAGTTATACTAATGAATATTTATGAGAAGAAAAAATAGTGAATTTGATTTAATTAAATCCAAATTAAAAGAATATATGTTGTATTGAACATTCGTGTTAAAGTCATTATTGGTTATATAAACCTCTGTTTCTTAAATCAGTATCATCTTTATTACTTTTTCCTGTGTTACATGTTTCACATAATGTTTGAAAATTGCTTATTTCATCTTTTCCACCTTTTGAACGCGGTAAAATATGATCAATATGTAATATTACATTGTTGTCTGCTCTTTGACCACAAGCAACACATCTCCAATTATCTCTTTTAAATACTTGCCACCTAATTCCTGGCATTACTTTTATTTTATTAGCAGTAATTCTATAGATTTCTCTTTCAGATAAATTATTTGTATTTTCATGACTTAATGAGTTGTTGTATTTATTATTTTCAATGTTTACCATAATCCATTCATGATAATATTGAATATATTGTTTTAATTGTGGTTCCTCTGCAAGAGAAATATCTATAAATGACTGGAAAATAATAAAGAGTATAACGCACCTTTCTATAAGATATTCAACTTGTTCAGTTCCAATTGGGTACTGAATTGGGCGGGCTGGAAGAAAGAACAAATCATATAATTTATTCTCAAATTTCCATTTAAGCTTATTTCGGAATCCTACAATAGGTAAATTTTCTTTCTCCGACTCAAAGTCAGGAAATACATTCGCTGAATACAAAATATTTTGTATTAAATTTTCGTTTTCAATTAGGAAGTTGAATATTTTTGTATGTGTTTCTTTGCTGAAGTTTCTTGGATAATTATAGTAAAACATATAAACTAATCCATCAGTATTTAATTCGATTCGTAGCCAGAATGGAAGAATGATGGCTTGTTTATTTCCTTGTTTAGTTAAACCTACCCACTTATCCCTTTTTCTTAATCCAGTTAATGAAACACTCGAATAATTGTAATTTACACTTAAACTATTCTTTCTATTAGATTTTCTAAAGTTTGGTGATTTAGCCAAGACACAATTATCATAATAATTAATTTTGTAAATATCCATAATTCGGGATATTAATTCATTGCCAATAATTTCCATTTTCGGCAATATTGAGTATCTAATTGCATCTGCTTTTAATTGCAAATCATCAATTAAAAAAAGTGACTTGTCATCTTGATCAAATTTAATATCTTCAAATTTCATTCAGTTTCCTTTTACCTTTTCTTCCCCACTCACATTTTTCTTTCTATTTGACTTTTCTTTCCCATTTGTATTTAGCTTGCAACTTACAAAATTAATAAAAAAAGTATTAATTAAAATTTAATTCGGATGAATGTTTTTAATTAAATATACCTTATGCATTTACCATTTTTACAATAAAATTTGTTTTTTTTTGTTAATTAATATATATAACTAATATGAAATATGAATTTCCAGAAATTCACACTAAAATCGCAGGATGCGGTTCGAACTGCCCAAGAAATTGCTGCAAGTTATTCCAATCAATCATTGGAGCCAATTCATATACTTGCAGCTATTAGTCAGGATTCCGAAGGAATTGGCAACGAGATTATCAACAAAATTTCGGGCGAATTAAATAAATTAAAAATAAAAATCAACTCTGCCATCGAAAAACTACCAAAAGTGAGTGGAGTGGCAAGCACAAATATTTATATGTCCAACTCATTAGGTCAGGTTTTCGACCAAGCTTTGAAGGAAGCAACTAATCTGCGCGACGATTATGTGAGTATTGAGCATCTGTTGATAGCACTTACGGAAATTCCATCGAGTGCGAAGGAATTGTTGGCCGAAAGTAAAATCGATCGCAATTCTATACTAAGCGTGATGAAAGATATTCGAGGAACTCAACGGGTAACTGACAAGAATCCCGAAGAAAAATACCAATCGTTGAAGCGATATGGAAGAAATTTGACCGAAGAAGCCCGAAAAGGAAAATTAGATCCGGTGATTGGTCGCGAGGATGAAATCAGACGGGTGATGCAAGTTTTGTCGCGTCGAACCAAAAACAACCCAGTCTTGATTGGCGAGCCAGGAGTTGGCAAAACTGCAATCGTCGAAGGTATTGCAATTCGAATTATTAATGGAGATGTTCCCGAGGGATTGAAAAACAAGCAATTAATAGTATTGGACACTGGATCTTTGGTGGCTGGAACAAGTTATCGTGGGCAGTTCGAAGAACGCTTGAAAGCGATAGTGAAAGAAGTTGTGGAAGCAGAAGGGAACATTTTGCTATTTATCGACGAAATCCATACCCTTGTGGGAGCAGGAGCAACCGAAGGTAGCCTGGATGCCTCCAATATTTTGAAACCGGCATTAGCTCGTGGCGAACTCCACTTAGTAGGAGCAACCACTTTGGATGAATATCAGAAATATATCGAAAAAGATGCTGCCTTGGAGCGTCGTTTCCAAAAAGTATTTGTAAGCGAGCCAAGTGTCGAGGATACAATTTCTATTCTGAGAGGACTAAAAGAAAAATACGAAATTCACCACGGCGTAAGGATTACGGATGCTGCAATAATTGCAGCAGCAGAATTATCCAATAGATATATAAACGACAGGTTCTTGCCCGATAAAGCAATCGATTTAATCGACGAAGCCGCCTCAAAATTGCGTTTGGAAATAGACTCTATGCCCGCTGAATTGGACAATATTTTACGAAGGATTCGCCAATTGGAAATTGAAAAACAAGCATTAATAAGGGAGTTGAAGCAAGATGATATTGCTAACCAAAATTGATGGTAATAAAATAATGGTGAATGCCGAGGAAATCGAAACAATCGAAACTTCGCACGATACCATAGTTACATTAAAATCCAATCGCAAAATTGTAGTGCGCGAAACCGACGAACAAATCCGTCAATTAACAATCGAATATAAGAAAGAATTCCATTCTTTAAAGTAGATATATAGTTTTTGCTCTACATTTTTCATAAATAAACATTATCCTTATTTTTCATATTTTATTCTTTTAACTTTTTTTATATATTAGCACAATGATAATTGTTTTTTTTGTATTTTTGATAATAATTTATTATCAATATTTTAGTTTTTAGGGACTTTAAATGAAACATTTTTCGAACAAAACAATTTGGATTTTTCTTGTTATTGCTTTGCCATTTATTTTTTCATGCAGCGATTCAGGAACAAATTCCAGCGATTTGAAATCTGGGTTGGCAGGAACCTGGACAGTCGTCAGAACTTTAGTAACCCCGAGTAAAGATTTTCCTTATGGTTATCAGGATACTCAATCGTGGAAGTTCGCAGTGAACGGCGATAATGCAACATTAACAACCAAAGATGGTTCTATTAACGGCACTTGGACCACATCCAAAGATTTTAATTATAATCATTGGGTTTTCGAAGCAACAGGCAACGATCCTCTAACAGGGCTGCTAATCAAAATTCAAGTAGAAATTATTGCTGTGGATAAGCTCAAAGGAACAAATACTACATACTGGTACGAATCCATGAACGGAATGTGGCTATTACTCGATTCATTCAGCATAGTCGGGTCGCGATCATAACTTTTTTTACAAGCATAATTGATTTTAATTAGAATTTTCTAAATTAGAAACTTAAAAACTTCGAATTTTTATAAATGCAATTGAACCACAAATCATAAATAGCATCGGGACAAACATACCACCTAATTGAAGATTGAACATAAAATATAGGTATTAAAATGAAACATATCATCTCTGCAATTCTTCTAACTTTTTCGTTTTCTTTCTTTTCTTGTTCAACTTGTCCAAAAGATACAAAACCAACTTTCGATCGCCTCGTGTTAGGAATGGGAGGAGGTTCGTCAGGAATCAATAACGGATACATTATTGATTCTGTGGGGAATGTTTACAAATGGATGGGAAAACCAGATATATCGATAGCCGAAAAATTGGACGTACTTTGCGACAACGAAATTGACCAAATCAACGAGATTATTATGTTGAATAATCTCCAAACAATGAAATACGAGAATATTGGCAATTTCTATAATTTTTTCAATATATTCTTTAATCAAAAAAGCAACTATATTGTATGGCAGGCTTCATCGAATAATGAAAATGATAAAAAATTATCAGAAATCTACAGTAAAATTCTGAAAATTATTGATGTTAATTAACGAATATTTTTAAATTAATATAAGGATTAATAATATGGTAAAGATCTTTACTAAATCGGCAGTAATATTAACTGCAATTTTTTTGTGTACTGTCTCTTTAAGTTTTGCCCAAAGCTTCGACTATCTGAAAAAGAACAGAAGTCAAATTAAGCAAGATGCAAGCAAGCGTCCTACTGCAGAGATTCTGCAGAAAGTTTCCAGCGAACTGTCAAAATTGTACTATCAGAACAATTTTGATAAACAAAACAACAAATTGCAAAACAACTCAGCTCCAAACCTGAATTTTCAAAACTTGAAACCAGCTGAATTTACAAAGAAGAACCTCCAATACGAAGGTTTTTCAGAAGTATATTACAATTCCACAGGTTTGCCAATATTTGTAAGTTTCAATACTTCTTCTTCTTTGAAAGAGCCAAACAAAATATTGAGTAATCAGGTTATCTACAACTATCTGGAAAGCAACAAAGAACTATTTAAAATTAATGACCCTCTTCAAGAATTCAATATACAGGACCAGGTTACTGATAATGAAGGTAACACTCATATTAAAATGCAACAAAAGTTCAACGAAATCCCAATTTGGGGCAAAGAATTGATAATGCATTTCGACAAAAACAACTCACTCTATTTAATCAATGGAAGGAATTGCCCAACATTTACAAATTTGGATATTAACCAAAATACGATTTCACAGACTTCCGTACTCAATCTGGTTGAGACCGATTTGAACAATTCTACAAAAATTGAACCTATCGACAAGTATTATAGAAGTTTGTTAAAATACGATGGTCCAAAAGTAGAAAAATACATCTGGGTCGAAAATCCAGCAGAGCCAAAATTGGTCTGGATTATTGATTACCGAACAAATTTAATAGATAACTGGCGTTATGTAGTCGATGCCCACACAGGGTATGTAATTGAAAAATACAATACTTCACCGTCCGATGGTCCTGCCAAGGGAAGTGGCAAAGATGGTTTGGGAAATACCCGCAACATCGATGTATTTTTAAGTAATGGTGTTTATTTCTTAGTAGATGGCACCAAGAAAATGTACAATAACAACGTAGCAAATCCAAGCGGTATAATCTACACAATGACAAATAACCACAAGGATTTAACCAACACTGCCCAGCCTAATGTTGTTCAATCCAACAACAATCAGTGGAACGATCCATTCTCAGTTTCGGCACATTATAACACTTCCTTGGTGTATGATTATTACTACAAAACACACAACCGTAACTCCGTCGACGATAAGGGAATGAATATGTTCACTATCATTCATGTAACAGATCAACAAAAGTCATTTGATAATGCTTATTGGAATGGTCAGTTCGTAGTTCTGGGTGATGGCGGACAGGTAACAAATGGCTGGCCACCAGCTTTGGATTTTGTTGCCCATGAATTTACTCATGGAGTTGTAACATTTACTGTCGATTTGGAATATAAATTTCAATCTGGAGCATTAAACGAAGGTTTTGCCGATTGGGGTGGTGCAATGGTCGATCGCGAAGACTGGCTGATGGGCGAGGATATTGTAAAGAAAAACATGTACCCTTCGGGTTGTATGCGAAGTATGTCCGATCCACACAATGGTGGAACAAAAGGCGATCACATCTGGTTGCCCGCACACATGAACGAATTTCTGAATCTTACTTTGGACCAGGATAATGGTGGAGTGCACTATAACTGCGGTATAATAAACAAAGCAACTTATTTGATTGGAACTGCAATTGGAAAAGACAAGCTTGAAAAAATATATTATCGAGTTCTCAACAACAGATATTTAACCAAACAAGCTCAGTTTATTGATATGCGGCTTGCCTGCGTTAAAGCTGCAGGAGAGATTTACGGAAACAATTCTGCTGAAGTTAATGCAGTGAAAACTGCATACGACCAAGTGGGTATTACTGATGGAAATGGAACGAAACCTAATCCAGATTTGCCAGCAGTTCAAGGAGCCGAGTGGATTGCATTTGTTTTTGCACAGGATATGGGACTTTATATGGCAAAACCAGTAATCCAAAACCAAAATACCGACATTAAAAAACTATCGAATACCAGAGTGTTTGCAGAAAACAACGGAACTATTACAGTTCCCGAAAACGGTGCTATTGTATTATTCATTTCAGAAAACGGCAACCTCCATGCTGTTAACACCAGTTCTCTTGCAGAACAAATAGTTGACGGTTCTGGGATATGGAGATCGGTTGCAATTTCGCCAAATGGACGATATTTAGCTGCAACCACTACTGCTAATGAACCAGTTATTATTGTGTTCGATTTACAAAATAACACATTCAAACAAGTAGAAATTTATGTCCCAACAACAGGGGATAATTTTAAATATATTGAACCAATTTTGGCCAACACAATGACTTGGGATGTGAATAATACAACTTTGGTTTTTGATGCATTGAATTATAAATTCTCCTGGTCGGGCCAGGATGAACTATATTTCGATATTAATGCTTTGGATATTGCTACTGGAGTTGTGTTCCGTATATTTCCAAATTTGGGAGAAGGCATTAGCATTGGTTCGCCGGATTTTGGAAAGACAAGTAACAGATTGCTTACCTTCCTGGTTTATGATGATAATACCAAGACATCTTTTGTGAATTGCATTGATTTGTTCTCGGGCAAATTGAACAATATTTTATATGCAGATGCTACACAGTTTTCCCTTAGCAGTCCAGTTTACTCGGCAAACGACTCGAAACTTGCATTCCAGATAGCTACATCCCAGCAATTTGCAATTATGCAAATGCAATTAGGAAACGACAAAATATCGCCATCTGGCAACCCCACCGATTATTTAATAAATGTTGGAATTCCCAAATGGTTTGCAATTGGCAAGCGGCCAGTATCTGTCGATCAATTAACAGAAAACAGCTTGCTTCTCTCCCCCAATCCCGCCTCGGATTATATCGAAATAAATATCGAGAGATGTGCCACACTTCTGAAGTGTAGCACATCTGAAATAAAAATTTACAATACCTACGGTGAGTGTGTTATGACTACCCCGTCCCTACAGGACACCCCTTTAGAGATAGGGAATATAAGAATTGATATTTCCCATTTGCAAGCTGGTGTGTATTATATAAAAATGGGAAATTATTCAGAAAAATTTGTGGTGTTGAGATGAAAAAGATAATATTAATTTTTGCAATTCTATATACGAATTTAGCATTTTCGCAGACAACGATTAAAAACTGCAATGTTTTTCCAAAGAACAATATTTGGAACACTCCTGTTGATAAGCTACCTGTGCATCCCAAATCATCTGCTTATATAAACACTATAGGAGCGGAACTAAGTCTAAGAAATGATTTTGGTTCTGGATTGTGGAACGGAGCACCTATCGGAATTCCTTACGTAATTGTTGGATCGGGCCAAAAAAAATTACAGGTTAGCTTTGAGTATTCGGATGAGAGTGATAAATTTGGATATCCCATTCCTGATAATCCCCCAATCGAAGGCGGAAATCAAAGTACAGGCGACAGGCATATCTTGATTATTGATACTTCCGATTGTACATTATATGAATTATATAGTGCTTATCAAAATGAAGATAAGAGCTGGCGTGCTGGCTCGGGAGCGATTTTCAACTTGAATTCCAACGAACTGCGTCCAAATGGATGGACATCAGCTGATGCTGCAGGTTTGCCAATTTTTCCAGGTTTAGTTAAATTCGACGAAGTGAAAGCTGGTGAAATTAATCACATGATTAGGTTTACCGTCCCAAAAACACAAAGAAAATTCCTGTGGCCAGCCAGGCATTATGCTTCGTCAATAACAGATGAGAATTATCCCCCAATGGGATTAGTTATGAGACTAAAAAGTTCATTTAATACTGATAAACTTTCACCACAGGCAAAAGTTATCGCCACTGCACTAAAAAAATATGGGATGATCCTTGCCGATAATGGTTCAGCATGGTTTATGTCTGGTGTGCCAGATGACAGATGGGATATGGATGACCTTTACACTTTAAGACAAATTAAAGGTAGCGATTTTGAAGCAGTTGATATTTCGAGTCTGATGGTGGATAAGAATTCAGGAGAAGCAAAGAATACACCTAATTCAATACCAGAGAAAAATAACAGCATATCTATATTTTCCCCCAACCCCGCTTCGGATTACATTGAAATATATATGGAGAGATGTGCCACACTTCTGAAGTGTAGCACATCTGAAATAAAAATCTACAACACTTTTGGGGAATGTGTGATGAATACCCCGTCCCTAGGGGACACCCCTTCTAAGAAGGGGAATGTAAGAATTGATATTTCCCATTTGCCTGCAGGGATATATTATCTTCGTACAGGGAAGCAAATGGGGATACTTGTAAAATTCTAAGATTTACTATAAAACTAAAATAATAGAAAAGGCAGCTATTAAGCTGCCTTTTTGTTGATTATTTGTTGTGTAATAGATAAGTTTAGTCAAGGAAATATATAGATTAGTTACTCTTTAACAAATTTTAATTTATAACTACCTTCTTCATTTTTTAGTTCAATAAAGTAGATTCCTCTTGATAAACTATTGATATTAATGGTATTGTTGGTACTTTTCAATTCTCCTTCCAATATTGTAGTTCCTTCGACATTATAAATATTAAATTTTGAATCAATATCTAAATTGCTAATTGTAATAAAATTATTCGAAGGATTGGGACTGATAAGATATTTGTCTGAATCATTATTGTCATTATTAGGTATTATCGATGTAAACTTAGAAGATTTTACAAAAATTGGATTAGAATAAAACCATACATCATTAAAAACCTTAATTGAATTATTAGTAGCGTATCCTCCCATTAAAGTATCAGATAGCGGATTACCAGCAGCATCAGTTTCATTTGGTATCTTTAATCCCAAATTAGTTCCTCTCAAGCGGAAATACATGTTGTAAGTCATCGTAAATTGCATAGTCATTTCTTTCCAGCCATTCCCTTTGTCGGTCCATTTTAGGCTAACTATTCCTTTGGAATCATTAACGCCACCAACACCATCAAATCGGGCAATTACACTGGTGGTTGAAACAGAATCAACATTATAGGATGGTTCTGTATTAGTTATCATTTTACTAATTTTCCCAGCAATTATATCTAAATGATCAACTTTAGGTCTGTTGTAGGAGCTCCAAACATTGTTGTTAGGGGTACTTGGTTCATGGATCTTAATGGTAACATTAACCTTATCGCCAGTAACCAAAGCAGTGCCACCCATTGAAGTATTTTCAATGTTGAAATACAATGAATCTATTAAATCGCCAGTAACAACCCAAACATTGCCGGATTTCATTCCGTTAAAAATTTCTTGTGGAGATTTTGTATTGTTTACGTATGTATAGGTTTTTTGGTACTCACCTGGAAAGAAATCACCACCTGTTGCATCAGTTGTGTCGTGGCAATCAGAACTTGAAAATATCCAAAAGTTACTTCCTTCCGAAAGCATTGCATCCCATAAACCACCAATCTTTGCCGAAAATATACCCGAACCTCCATAAGTACCACTACCTACTGCTGTATTTGTATAACCACCACGAGTGACATCTTTTTGGTGGCCAGGAACACTTTCGAAACCAAAGCAAACATCGGGTGCTGCTGTATTTAAATCTCTAAAATCAGCAATTGTATATCCGCCTTTTCCTGGTTGCTTTCTTTCGGGGTGAGCAATTATAGCATAGCTTTTATTCTTGTAATTTGTTTGTAACCATTGCACAGCTTGGATTGCTTTAGCATGATTATTTACAAAATTCTTACCTTGCCAACCTTGGGACTGACCACCAATAGTATCTTTGTCGCTAGCATCAAATCTAAATTCGAACTCCACTAATGCATTGCAATTATCGTTTGCTTGAAATTGTTCTGGAAAGCACCCCATGCTGCAATGTTCATGACCAGGAACGTTCCATTCAAAACTTTGAAAGATGATTTTGCTTGGATACATTTTTCTTGCTAATTGCACTGCTGGATAGGAGAAATCTTTTAAACTCTGCCATCTCCACATAATTGGATTTTTTGCACTCGTTCCATTTCCGATAGGTACACCAGATGAGTATGTATCCCAATAAGTTGTTAAAGTCAGTAGATTTCATGAAGCATCCTTGCCATTGTAAATGTCGTAACCCGAATATAGTCCGTTTCTGTTGAAGCCGCCGCCGTGCTCACTATTTGCACACCACGATAGACCGTATTGAGCATTTTTTTGCATCATATAGAGAATACTATATGAACCATCAGAAAACGTAGTATGTTGGTGAAAATCACACGAAACCCAACCAGGATTCTGTGCATTCAATGTGACAAAACTGAATACTATAACTATAAAAAAAGTTATGTTTTGTTTTAATTTGTTGATTTGTAATGAATTAATCATTTTTTACCTAAAATGTTTATAATTAAAAAAAAATGCAAGACAAAATTAACTATGTTATATTAAGGAGATTTTAAGACTGTATTAAATATTAGTTAAAAATAATTTTTTGATATAAGTAAATTTCATGATTTGTGAATTAACTTACATTAAATAAATATATTTACATTTATTTATAAATATAATTATTAACAATAATTAATTATAATGATCATTTTAATTAATTTTTTGATAATATATTTAAGTTCTCAAATTTTGGTGGGGAAAAATAGTTTCCATATTTAAGTTAGAGTAATTATGAATAGTTATACTTGTAACTTTTTGTATTAATTCTAATAAATAATTTACTGATGATTGTTTCCTAAATTTCAATTTCCCCAAATCCCACTTAAGAGTATATTAATATAAATTCCACCTCTTTGAGGGGGACACAGGGGGAGGATATCAAAATCTACAATACCTTCGGTGAATGTGTATTTGACCTCACCCCAACCCCCTCTCCTAACAGGCGAGGGGCTAAGAATTGACATTTCGCATTTGCCAGTTGGAATTTATTTTATTAATTTTGGAAATTACTTAGAAAAATTTATGGTAGTGAGATAATAATTAAACGTCTTTATTGTTTTTTTTGTCTAACATTAGTAAAATATTAATAATTTTGAGGTTAGAATGAAGAATATTTCGATACTCCTATTTTTATTATCTTTCATAAGCTTGAATGCTCAAAAATTTGACATTGAGGATGTTATTATCTCTGATACAACATCATCCTTCCAAGATCCTGAAATCGATTGGATTGGTAACCATTATTGCTGGGCTGACAGAAATGGAGTTTGGATTGGGAAGATTGACAAAAAAACAGGGGATTTCATTCCTAAAAATGGGCGAGGAATTCTGATTGATTCCACCCCCTCTTTTCTAGGAATGCAGTTAGTCGCAAATGTTCCTGAATGGGCAATGAGTAAAAACGGTTCTGTAATCATTTATCCTGATTCGGTTGATGATAAAATTATTCAAATCGGAACTGCCAGCCTTGTCGGAAATAATTGGGTAGCCAAGCCATTGTCAAATAGTTATGGAAGGATACCGTTCTTTGGTTCCTACGATAATACTTATCAAAAGGATGGCATCACCTACGCTTCTTATGATATTCAAACAATGAAACCAACAGGAATGAGGCTCAGAAATACGAGCGATACTACTGAAATTATTCCTAGTGATATGCAGGGCGGAAGATGGATTAAAGGAATGTATGCTATAAGTCTTTCACAGGAAAAGCAAGCCCCTTACGAAGTTGGTTATTTCGATGTAATTACAAATACTTATAATAAAGTTGCCACCTTTACTGAAAAAATAGACCAGGCATGGATTGTTCCATTACCGGAATATAACAATATTTATGCTTTATGGTGTGTTGAAAAGAAAACTGAACAGGATCAGATTTCAATATTTGTCAAAATTCAGAATAAATGGCAAAAGATTGATTCAATCATAGTTCCAACAGACAGAAAAGAAATCTTCTCTCCCGAGCCATTCTGGTGGAACGGGAGCACTTATTTATTCCTGGTAGCAAGACAAAGACCAGAGCAGCCAAAATCTTTATATGACCAGGTCTGGATAGTTGGTTTCGACAGAAATTTGCGTTTTTCGAGAATGATAAGCGAACAATCAGCGGCAAACAGAACAGACCCTGAAGTATTTTATACCACAAAGGAGCCTGTCATTTATTACACAGAAACTCGAAAGGGTATTAAAGTTATTCATAAATGTGCTACAGGCTTAGGAGATGAATCTAATACTTACCCTAAATCTCCATTCAGGGAAATGATTTTTTCTAAAGATTACTTTCCTGGAACATATGATAATAACGACAGATACCTCGGCAGTACAGAAACAATGACAATTATTCAGCATAAAGGTAAACTCTTTGCTGGTATGGGAAACTGGATGGATTACCCCTGGCAATTAACTCCTGAAAATGAAGGTTCTCAAATTCTAAGAAAAGACAGTTATAATTCACCCTGGGTAGTTAATACATCTTTAGGATTCAGAAGTATGAGAACAGAAGCAGTTGTATCTGTTTATTTTAATAAAGATAATAAAGGAAAAATACTTAATCCGCCAATTAATCTATTGGTTTGCGGAGCAGGAGATATTTCAATTGACAGACCGAGAGAAATGAATATTGGGTGCGGGATGATGAGAATGAAATATGGATAAAAAATACTGGGTTTACAGTTACTAAAGGAAGTACAGGAATACGTTCGTTTGCAATGCATATAGACAAAGTAACCGGAAAGCAATATCTTTTTGGAGGGATGTCAGACGGAGATATTATTAAAGCTCAATATAATCCCGATAAAAATGGCTGGCTCGAGATAGATTCAACCAGAGAATTACGGGGTATGGGCAGAGTTATGGCTATGTGTGAATGTAACGGCGATTTATATGCATCTGCAGGAGTAGATATTGTTGCAGGTGATACTATTGGTGGGCTTTTCCGCAGAATAGACGGAACGAATCCTTCCTGGGAGCTTGTTTATACTTGGCCCTACATACTAAGCGCCAGCGGAGGCGACGAGACTAATATTATGCGAGGCGTAACCTGCATTCCGGATCCAAAGGGCAGTAAAAATGAACTAATATTAGGCACTCGTGCTTTCCCCGGTATTGTTGAAGTGATTGAACCATTTAATAATCACACAGTATATACAGAGCTTAAAATTAAGGATTTCTTTGCTTCACAATGGGATTCTCCTTTTAAAGGTCCTGCTCTATCAGCTTATAATAACTTTGTACCGGATACAATAGATGGCGAGCAAGTCTGGTGGCAAAGCTTATGGGTAACACATCCAGATTTTTCCAAAGAACATCCATACAACGGAGCTCATTTCCTAGTAAGATACAAGGATGAACTTATAAATATGGCGATATTTTTGATGACAAAAATCCACTATCAAAAAATCAAAGTTTTAGAGCATGCAGTACAATCTGCAAATCCCCTTTCCTCGTGGAACCAAATACTTACTATTTTGGAGGTTATGATGCTGCAAAAGATACATCAAATAATACAAGCTGGATATATAAGGGAGTGATTACGGGTGGTACTTATGTTGATGAGTATGTAGCCAATGATGATAAATTGATTGTACATCCAAATCCCGCTTCGGATTATATCGAAATCGTCTCCCCCTCTATCAAGAGGGGGTCGGGGGGGGGTTGGAAGAAATTAAAATCTACAACACTTTTGGCGAAATGGTAATGGATTTGACAGATGTGCCACATCTCGCAGATGTGGCACATCTCAAACGGATTGATATTTCGCATTTGCCAGTAGGCTTATATTTTATTAAAATTGGTAATATTTTTGAAAAATTTGTGGTGGCAAGATGAAAAGAATAATACTAATACTTTTTGTGATTTTAAATATCACAGCTTTAGCTCAAAATGAAAATAAAGCAAAATATCTTGTACTTGTTTGCATTGACGGATGCCGTCCGGAATATCTTGATTTTTCGAATATTTCTTATATTAAGAAACTTCAATCGGAAGGAACAACATATAAAGAAGCTTGGGTTGGACAACTTAGAAATGATACACCTCCGGGACATGCCTCAATGTCAACGGGCTGTTTCCCTAAAAATACCGGAATAATAGGCTTTAGCTGGAAAGACAGTTCAACAAAAAAGATAATAAGACCAACTGCATGGCAAGATGTAAAAAACGGTGTTTTTTTAATCAAAATCATTAAAAATTCTAATTGTTCGAGTTTGAACTCAATTTACAAAGAAAAATATCCGAATTCTAAAATTGCATCATTAAGTTCTGAGAAATGGTATGCTGCATCTGCATTTGGAGCGGATACAGCAGATTTCATTTTATATTGTATGTATAATCCTAAACAAAAATATGGTCCATACCCGGGCGATACATTGGTTTTAACAGGAGTAAACGGTTTGTTGCCTTCAAATGATATTTTATATAATAAAAATCTGAGGCCGGTTGTACAAAATGCTTGGGATGCTGATACTTGGACAGTAGATGTCGCATTGCAAATGTTTAATAAGTATAAACCAGAAATTATGCTGATTAATTTAGCTTTAACAGATAACTATGGACATATCACCGGTGGAATGTCGGATAAGGATTCAATGGCTTTAATCGTTGCTAATGCAGATTTACAGATTGGTCGCTTAATAGATGTCTATAAAAAGGCTGGAATCTACGATAGCACTGTATTTATTGTAACATCAGATCGTGGTATGTCTGAAAATAAAAATACCATTGATGAAACTTTATTGCAAACTATTTATACTCAATATGGAATGGAAAGGGTTGCCCGGACTGAATTTCACCTTGCCGATCCATTGAAATCAAAGGAAGCAGCTGATAAGATAACAGCCCTAAATATTAATGGCATAAAAGCTATTTATTATAAAGTTAAAGATTTGAAAGGTAATTACCGCTATTATCCTACATCTATTATTAATCAGGAACTTGATTCCTGTTATCGCTATTTTGCTTCTACATTTGCTTCAGCTATTAGTCCTGATATAATTTTTTTCCCTGAAGAAAATTGGAATGTAAAAGATGCATCGGATTATTATGCCGGTGATCATGGGGAAGCAACATGGTCCAACCAACATA